>CAIWAO010000168.1 GCA_903910745.1 uncultured Burkholderiales bacterium | reverse complement strand
TCGCCTTCGGCTCCTTTCGCTTGACCCGCGACTAAGCTTCGCTGTAGTCGGGGGATGCGCGAAAATTTTGCTCAAATATGGCCAGTGATCGTTAAGAGTCTTGTAAAACAAGGGGTGGTGAGCCAAAAGGCATTAGAACTAACTGAGTTATTGTGGGCTTTTGGTCAGTTAATTGGTAATACCGATATGCATAACGGTAACCTATCCTTCATGTCAGAAGAGAATTGTCCCCTCGAGCTCTCCCCTGTCTATGATATGGTTCCAATGACTTTTGCACCTACATCAGGCGGTGGTCTTAGAGACTCTATCAATCCAATCAGCCTAAATGGCAATATCAGCCATGCTGTCTGGATAAAAGCAGAGGTTCTAGCTAGGGCTTACCTCTTGAGTATTAAACAAACAAATTTTAGCTCTGATTTTCAAGTTTGTATCAATGCACTTGAAAATCACTTAGAGCGAACTGCTGCACTTATTAGGAAACTTCATTAGGCTTTTGTATAGTCAAACAAAACACTCGATTAGGAGTGCTGATAATCCTCTAACATCACCAAATAAAGAACTGCAGTAGATTGATTGATTTCTTTAAATGCTCTGGACTCGCCTGGCAATACAAAAACAGAGTCCCCCTTCGTAATTTGAACGGTTGTCTCCCCCCCCGTAAACTCGAGCGTCCCACTATCTACTATGTATAGCTTAGCAGCTGGTGAGGTTGACGCCTCCACATATCCACCAGGCTCTAGGGTAAGCCTTGCAGACCAAACTCCGTTTAAGGGACTGACATCTTTACCCTGAATTCGGTGCATTTGCATTTGGTGATGACCTGGGGCTTCATAAGCCTTTGCATCTTGAGATTTAGTGATGTGCATTTTACAAAAATATAATAAGTGAAGTTGATAAGCACTCTTGACCTAGCTTGATTGACCTAGCTTGATTAACCTTACCTTACCTTACCTAGCTTGACACACTCGCTTACCCGAGGCTAGCTACTATGCAATTAATAAGGTGAGTGTAGGTTGATTCAATTACATACAAAATTTAGGGGCGCTAATTAATTGATTTGAAGTAAACCTACTCCGCCTTTTAGGAAGGTTTGACTAAACCCAGAAGCCGCATCTTCCATACTGTAAATCACAGGTCTTTCTTCCTGGGGAAGTGTTAGTCTTTTGGACGCAATATGGGGGAGTAGTTTCTTAAGTATTTGGTTACTTGCAACCGTATCCATCTTAAGAGTATCAACACCGTAAAAAGTCATCTCTTTCCTGAAGAACTTAAAGATATCAAATGGACAGTTACGGTCAAGTGTGGATATCAATATCTGTTTGCCCTTGTGCGCGAGCACATTTAGAGCTAAATCAAGGTAAGGGCTACCTACTGTGTTGTAAACACAGGAGTAGCCCAGCCCCTGGGTTAGCTCCATTAGTTTTTTCTCAAGCACTGGATCCTCTAAGTCCAAAAGCACCTCACAGGCGTGACCAGGAATAGCGGGAGTTAGTGCTCGCTTTATACCTATCACGTGTGCTCCGTAGAGTTTTGCAAGTGAGGCTGCAGCGAGTCCCACCTTACCCATCGCGCCTGCAATGATGACGTAGTCCCCAGGGGCAGGATATCCCGCTTTAGCCCAACCATCGAGTGCCGTGACATAAGGAACCCCCATGGAGGCGGCTTGTGCATCAGTGAGCTCTTTGGGTTTTTCTAAAAGTGCATTAATGGGGAGTACTAGGTAGCTTGCATGGCTACCGTCTCGCGTTATCCCTACGTCCCCACCAGAGCCAAATACGGTTTTGCCGATCCAGGCCTTTGGACCTTCCTCGACTACGCCCACGTAATCTCGACCAGGTGTTCTCGGGAAAACTGCTTGCGGCATATGTCCAAGTGAGGCTTTAACGTCAGAGGGGTTGATAGCCGCCATACTCACCCGCACCAAAGCCTCGGTTGGTCCTATAACGGGTTTAATTTGCTCAGTGATTTTGATCTCAATATCATCTGAACTTTTAGAGGGGGCGAGAAGTCTAAGTGACTTTGCTGAGTGAGTTGAGTGAATCGATTTGGAATTCATTGAATGAAAGTATGATTTTTTTGAAACAGGTCTAGATTTAGACCCTTTTTAAACTAAGTGGATTAAAGGGGTGGATTCATATATACAGGAGTCTGACTCAAGCTATCAGGGTTCAGGAGGGGCACAGAAACTTTAGATCCCAAGTTGACGACCACCATCCACAACGATGGTTGTACCTGTCGTGAAGGCAAGCGAGGTGGTGAGAGCCAAAATTGCTTGTGCTACATCCTGTGCAGCGCCAACTCTTCTGAGCGGCGTAGAGGCAGCAGCCTTTTGGTTAAAGCTCTCAGGTCTGCCCGGTACAAAGCCCGTGTTGACTACGCCAGGGGCAATGCCAACAACCCGCATATCGGGGGCAAGGGCTTTGGCAAGAGATTTTGTCATGATATCGGTTGCAGCTTTTGAGGCCGCATAAGCCAAGTTACTTCCAGTCCCAGTCGTAGCGGCAATTGAGGAAATATTAATCACAACAGCGTCGTTCGCTTCCTTCATTTGAGGGGAGAAAGCCCGAATGGTAGCAAAAACACCTCTGAAGTTGACCTGGAAAATACGGTCAATCAGTTCATCTGTTAGCCCTTCAAGATCATTAAGGGGTACGGATTGGGTGAATCCTGCTGTGTTGATAAGCACGTTAGCAGGTCCCATCTCATTTTTGATTTCCTCAGCTACGTGCTTAAGAGATGCAGAATCAGTAATAGATGCAGTGTAAAACTTGTGCCCTGATCCGTGCAGGGTGTCGATTATTTGGTTTAAACGCTCTGGGTCATCTGATCTGTGAACCAGTGCAATCCGAGCTCCTTTGGATGAAAGTAGTCGAGCTGCTTCAGCTCCTATTGCACCTGCACCGCCCACAATTACAACTACTTTGTTGCTCAGATTGTCCGCGGGGAGGTAAGTAGAGGTGGTTTGCCCATGGGAGGGGATTGACGCAATAGTGGAGTTGGCTGACATGGATTGGGAGGGAATTAATGGGGAGGTCATGAATTTTTAAATGAATAACTAGGTTTGTCAAATAAAGGGGAGGTGAATATCCCAGAAAAAGAGGAGTTTGAGTCTTTACTGGAGTGTCAACAGATAAAGGGTTAGAAAAATGTAAGTTAATAAAGGTTAAGTAAACAAGGGTTAAGTTAACAATTCAAAGGTGTGTTTGAACAAATGAGAATTTAACTAGAGTATTTGAGTTGCACAAGACTATTACATAATTTAAATGTACTGAAAAAAAGAAACCATAGACTGAATCACTTAATTCAAGCTAGAAAACTTTTTTGGTTCAATCTATAGGTGGTTTAGGAACCCTAG
>CAIWAO010000167.1 GCA_903910745.1 uncultured Burkholderiales bacterium | reverse complement strand
TGCTTAGAAAAATGTTTTCAAAATGACGATTTTCCTACTATCCTCCTTGAAATGATTTTATGGCATATATCCAAGCACGATAATTGCCCATGCGGTAGTGGACTTCCGTTTGAGGCTTGCCACTTATCAAGAAAAATACTGAAGTGCATTCAATGAGCTGAACTATAAAAATAAAGAGTTTAAGCTATGCTTTTACTTGCACGCGCTTGAACAGCGCTGTCCCGTCCTACTTTTTCCGGTATTCATGTTATTTCTATTCTTACACCCTCCACCAAAGTGAAATTGAATCTCTGGTACTATTGGTAAATTCTTCTAAAAATTTAAATATGCAAACTAAATCATTAGACCTTGGATGCGGGGCAAAGCCTAAAAATCACTTTAATGCTGATTCTATTTACGGAATCGATGTGCGAGATGATTTGGTGTTGAATGTTGTAAAAGCTGATCTTGTATTGGAGCCAATTCCTTTTAAAGATGGTTATTTCGATTATGTGACTGCATTTGATTTTTTGGAGCATATTCCTAGATTAATATATGCCCCTCATAGAAGAAATTCTTTTGTAGAACTTATGAATGCGATTTGGAGAGTTTTGAAGCTTGGAGGCAAATTTTACTCATCCACGCCCGCATTTCCAAATGCAGCCGCGTTTTGTGATCCGACGCACGTTAACATAATTACTGACCAAACATTCCCGTTGTATTTCGATAACATTAATTCATGGGCTAGGATTTACGGTTTCAAAGGTGCTTTTAAGGTAGAGAGCCAATTTTGGCAGGGTCCTCATTTATGTTCAATATTGATCAAAGAGGCGGAGCTTAAAAAGGAATAACATATTTTAATTTAGCTTTAAATTCAGGGTGGCTTCAATACTTGCAATCCAATTTATCTAAACTAAAACTTATTAAAAGAAATAAATTTTTTAAAATTATTCACCGTATCACACAACAGTGTCACTTAATATCGATTGCAAAAAACTATGTTAGTTTTTAGCGAAATTCGCACGCAAATTTAGTATTTCAGATGAACCAGTTTTTGCTGGTGGGCGGATGTCCGAACCGCTTCAGTGACCTGCAAATTACGCAACCCGTCTCGAGCGGAGACGACTGGTTCTGCTTCACCGCTGATCACCTCAATAAAATGCTGGAGCTGGCACCGCAAAGGATCTTGCCGTGTAACATCCAAAATTTCTCCGGTGAATGGTGTCCACCATGACGGGTCCACGCCTTCGGGGTAATATTTCAATCGCATCGTCGGCACTGCAAGCGAGCCCAATGTGCCAGCCACCGTGTAGCAGTCTTCGTCTGTATAGGTTGGGTAACTGGGGTTCTCGCGCGAGGTTTGCTCCCAACTACGGGCTGTTGCCGCCGTATCTGACAGCAAGAAGGTACCGAGCGCACCGCTCTCAAATATGAAGTTGATTACTACCGTGTCTTCCACAGGAAAGTCTCGTATGGCTGATGAGGTGATGGCTTGCACAGCAGCGATCTCGCCGCACAGCGAACGAAGGTTACCAATTTCGTGAATCAGGTTGATCAGGATCGGGCCGCCGCCAATTTCTTTGCGCCATGGGCCATCAACAAAATAGTGGGCGGGCTTGTAATACTGCGCACTCCCCATCACCGACACGATGCGACCTAGACGTCCAGAATTGATTGTCTTGCGCGCTAATGCCATCAATGGGCTATGTGCCCGATGGTGTCCAACCAATACTTTGGCGCCTCTTCGATCGGCCAATTCAGCAAGTATCACGCCCTCTTTTACAGTCGAGGTGATAGGTTTTTCGATAAGAACTGGTATACCAGCTTCAATACAAATTGCCCCTTGTTCCGCATGAAATTGATTTGGCGATGAAATGATGACACCACCAATATCCTCCAAGTCAATGCAGGTTTGCAAAGAATGATAGAGCGGCTTATTCTGCTGCTTCGCTATTGCATGATTTTCTGCATGATCTGGTGCAACTATGGCGCAG
>CAIWAO010000166.1 GCA_903910745.1 uncultured Burkholderiales bacterium | reverse complement strand
TTGTACTCAGGCGCGCTCAGCATCATCCAAGCCTACGCGCCTGAAGCGGTAAGGCACCTGCAATCTGTTCCTTTATCAGTGACCGCGTCATGTCTTACGCTTTATATGGTTTGTAGTGCGTTTGGAATGTTCTTGGGAGGATTCTTAGCCTCCAACGCGCAACGCGCAGAGAAAGTGGTTGGCATAGCATTCTTTTTTGCCGGATGTTTATCGCTAAGTTTTGTATTTGCAGAGTTAAACGGTTGGCAGGTGTTGATGATTTTCGGTTTGATGGGCTTGATCTCAGGCTCGGCCAGTCCTTCTAGAGACTTGTTGGTCAAGAAGTCTGCACCTGAGAATGCAACAGGCCGTATCTACGGCGTCGTTTACTCTGGACTGGATATCGGACAAGCGTTGTCTGCGTTCATCTTTGGTGTTTTAATGGACCATCAAAACTATACCGCCGTTATATTAGGCCTTAGCTCCTTGCAAGCGATTCTTGTCGTAGGTGCGCTTAACGTTAAACGTGCTAGGCGAGACGCCACAACGCACGCCGTTGCTGATCGAATCTGATGCCGTAAAAATTAAAACACCTATTTTTATAATTAACTTATTAATCATTTTATGAATCAATCTTTAAATATCAAAGAAAACAATGAAGACCGTAAAGAACAAATCGCCGGACATTTGTTGGTTGAATGTTTAATCGAGCAAGGCGTTAAACACGTCTTTGGGGTACCAGGCGAGAGTTACCTGGCTGTGCTTGACGGCTTTCATGCTTACAAGGACGATATTGATTTCGTGATCTGTAGGCAAGAAGGCGGCGCTGCCTTTATGGCAGAGGCTGCGGGCAAGTTAACCCAAAGACCGGGTGTATGCATGGTAACCAGAGGTCCAGGCGCAACCAACGCCTCCATAGGCGTGCACGCAGCGTTTCAAGACAGTACGCCAATGGTGCTATTTGTAGGGGACGTGGGAAGTGACTTTCGAAATAGAGAGGCATTCCAAGAACTTGATTACTCAAGCTTCTTTGGACCCAGCACTGGGGGCATGGCCAAGCGAGTAGAGCGTATTGATGACCCAGCACGTATCCCTGAATACGTTGCACGTGCTTTTGCTACGGCCATGAACGGAAGACCAGGCCCTGTTGTTGTTGTGTTACCAGAAGATATGTTAACCAAGACGGTTCACACCAGGCCTATGCCCCGCTTGGAGGCGGTTCAGGCCTGGAGTGATCCAGGGGCGCTTAGGACCCTTAGAGAGATGCTGCTAGCTTCAACAAAGCCATTTGTCATTGCAGGCGGGGGCGGTTGGACGACCCAAGCGGCCCAGGCATTAGAGCGTTTTAGTGAGAACTGGCATTTACCCGTTGGAAACGCCTTTAGGTTTCAAGATACCTTTGACAACCACCATCCCAATTACGCCGGCGAAGTCGGTATTGGACTGAACCCTAAACTTGCAAAGCGAATTAAAGAGAGTGATTTAATCATTGCCATTGGACCTCGCTTGGGCGAGATGACAACACAAGGGTACACGCTACTCAAAGCCCCCAAGGCGGATCAAAAGTTGGTTCACTTTCATGCAAGCCCAGAGGAGCTGAACAGAGTCTACATTGCAGATTTAGCGATTCTCTCAACAATGAACGCTGCAGCTCGCTCTTTAGAGGTTTTAACGGCGCCCGTACAAGTGCCCTGGGAGGAGTGGACTCGCAGCGCCAACGCCGATTTCCTCGCCAACCAAGTACCCCCTGCACCAAGTCCTGAAGCTTTGATTGATATGCCGAGCATAATTGAGACCGTCAACCAACTTTTGCCAAAAGACGCTGTACTCACCAACGGAGCAGGTAATTTTGCGAGTTGGGTACACCGCTACCACAGACACCACGGCATCAGCAAGGGACACAAAACGCAGTTAGCGCCCACTCTCGGGTCTATGGGCTACGGAGTTCCCGCTGGTATTGCAGCGAACATTACAACAGGTCGAACCGCATTCACTATCGCAGGAGACGGCGATTTTCTGATGAACGGACAAGAGCTCGCAACTGCCGTTCAACACGGGGGAAAGACTATTATCGTTTTGCTCAACAACGGGATGTACGGCACCATACGGATGCACCAAGAGCGCGAGTACCCATGGAATGAGAGCGGCTCAAAACTGGTTAACCCAGACTTTGTAGCCTATGCAAAAGCTTTTGGTTATGAGGGCGTTAGGGTTCATAAAACTGAAGAGTTTGAACCAGCGTTCAAGGCCGCACTTGCCAGAGCTAACGGCACTTTGATTGAAATTATTTTAGATCCCGAGATCATTACCACACGGGCCAGTATGTCTCAAATTAGGGATGCTGCGTTGAAGGCTCAAAGGTCATAAACATTGTTATGAGCGGTATGTTGAGTATGAAAATATTTGCATTTGGAGAAACGTGATGCGCAAATTTTTAGCGTTTGCATTGAGTCTTGCTTTTTCACTAACGAGTTCGTTCAGTACAGCACAAACTGTACAAACTGCTCAAACTCCTAAGTCTGGTGTATGGACTGCACAAGACTTTAAGTTTCACACGGGTGAGGTTATGACCTCACTTAACATTGGGTACACCACTCTTGGCAATCCAGACGGTGAGGTCGTGGTCATACTGCACGGCACTACGGGCACAGGTCAGGGCATGTTGAACACAGCCTTTGGTGAGGAACTTTTTGGGCCTGGACAGCCCCTTGACGCATCAAAATATTACATTGTTCTACCAGACTCGATTGGAACGGGTAAGTCCAGTAAGCCTTCTGACGGACTGAGAACAAAGTTTCCAAAGTACAACTACGATGATATGGTGCTTGCGCAGCACCGGTTGCTAAGCGAGGGGCTCAACATAAAGCATGTGAGGATGATTCTTGGAAACTCTATGGGCGGGATGCATGCCTGGCTTTGGGGGATCTCTTACCCAAACTATATGGATGCTTTGGTTCCCATGGCATCGTTGCCTATTGAGATGTCTGGGCGAAACTGGATGCTACGCCGCTTGGTGATTGATTCAATTAAGAACGATCCTGAGTGGATGGACGGAAACTACACTCGCCAACCCAGAAGTTTTCAGTTCTCCTCCGTCTATTATTCCATTGCCTCTAACGGGGGAAGTCAATCCCTGCAAAGACAGGGAAGTACAAGAAAGACGGCCGATGAGTTCTTAGACAAAAAACTCAACACGCCCTTAGATGCCGATGCCAATGATCACCTGTATCAATGGGATTCCTCTAAAGATTACAACCCATCAGGGCAACTAGAGAAAATTAAGGCCTCTGTGCTTGCCATCAACTCTGCAGATGATGAAAGAAACCCCCGTGAATTCAAAGTCTTGGAGAACTTGATCACAAAAATGCCAAACATTCATTACTACCTGATTCCAGCCAGTGATCAAACTTCAGGACACGGCACAACAGGACAGGCCAAGTGGTGGAAGGAAGAGTTACGCTCCTTTTTGAATACTGTGCCCAGAAAGTAAAACTTACAGTGGCTGATCAATAGAGATAATTTCCATTGAAAATCAGTGCGTCAATGAGGAGCCCCCTCGGGGCTCTCCAACCTTAATTAGGTGATCAGTCTAAGCTAATATTTTTACGCTTAATAAGCTGTTCGTAAATTTTGCTCTTGAATTCAGCGTTTTTACGAATTTCGTCGGGTGACCACGTTATTGTCTCAAACGCAAAAGTGTTAAAGCGAGCTTTGACCTCAGGATCTGCCAATACCTTTAAGACATCTGAATTAATTTTGGCTTTTACATCAACCGCTATCCCTTTGGGTGCCAAAAGGCTTACGAATGAATTAACTTCAAAACCTGGGGGGCCGCCCGCCTCTCCTATTGTGGGTACATCAGGCATTTGTGGAAGCCTTTTGGCTGCGGCCACTGCGATGTAGCGAATTTTTCCAGCCTTAAAGACGCCCTGACTTGAAGGAACGCTTGCAAAACTCCATTGAATATCGCCCGCACCGACCGATGTGAAAAGTTGGGAAACCTCTCGGTAGGCCACATGGGTCATCTCTGTACCGGTCAATAGCTCGAGTTGCTCGCCCCCGAGGTGGCCGGGGCTTCCGACGCCCCATGATCCATAACTCATTTTATTGGGATCAGCCTTAGCAGTTGTAATCAAGTCTTTCATATTTTCAAACTTGGAGTCAGTGGCTACAGCCACCAAAAAGGGTGTTCGAAACAAAGGCGCAACTGGGTCATAGGTATTGAGCGTGACAAAGTTTTTTGACTTGTATAAAAGCGGGAGTGCTGCCAAGTGTTCGCTATCAAGTTGTAATAAAGTGTAGCCATCTGCGGGCATACGTTGAGTGGCTTCAATTGCTATAAACCCTCCACCGCCTGGCTTGTTAGTTATGTTGACAGGTTGACCCCAGAGCTTAGAGAGCTTTTCAGAAACTTGTCGCAAAACTGCGTCTGGTCCACTGCCAGCAGCAAACGCTGTCACGATGTTAACTGGCTTGTTTGGAAATGTATTGGTTTGCTCAGCTAATACCGGTGCAACGGATGATGCAATACATAGTGCAGAAAATAGCACACGACGAGTAATTTTGAAATTCATATTTAGTTCCTTGATGAAATTTTCTATACTTAAAAAGCTAAACCATAGGCCTCTCAGGGTTTGAGGCAACAAACTGCGTACATTTTGATTTTTTGCTCCAAATGATATTCGATTGTCTTAAGCCAAGCTTAAGGGAGTGTGCTGCCAATGCTTTCACATTGGAGGTTAAGAGAGGAGTTACTTTTATCAATTTTATGAATTATAAAGTTCAACCGCGACTCTCGTAAACGCCCAACTTTTTGTGAAGCGGGGATTCGTCTGCAATAAAAATAAAGCACGGTGAACTCTTGCTCATGTTTGTCAAAGTGATCGCCTCATACCCCGGTGCGCAACAAGTGTCAGCTTCAATCAATGTGAAATCATGATCAACAATTTTGACCTGAACCGAGCCCTCAATGACATGAAAAACTTGGGCTGGTGAGCGAGCAGGTAAACGAAGGGTTTGACCTTGGCGAAGCATCATGGCGTAAAAGCCCAAAATGTTTTCTGCATCTGCGCCCGTTTCAGGATTAATGTACGTTAGCTGAACATGTTCTTGATCGGGGGCATCATTAGCAATCGATTCAAGAGCTGCTTTAGCCTCCACCCATGGATAGCGAAGCATTGGATAAGCTTTATTGCCTCTCTCAAATGCTGGACTTGGTGACAATCCACTTCGTGTATATTTTTTATCACCCTCTCCAGGTAGCACAGATTGTTTGTCACCGTTAATATGGTAGGAGGCCTCCATGTAGTAGACCAGGGGAAGGTCAAGCACATCAAGCCATATTACAGGCTGATTACCCTCGTGGCCGTGTTCATGCCAAGTACCCGTAGGTGTCAAAATCAGATCCCCTCGACTCATTGAACATTTTTCACCATCAACTGTCGTGTATGCGCCGTCCCCCTCTACGATCATTCGAACTGCGTTGGGGGTGTGTCGGTGGCTTGGAGCCCATTCCCCTGGCAGCAGTAATTGCATACCCAAATAGATTGCAGCGCTGGCTTGCATTTTCTCTAATCCGTGCCCTGGATTGGCTAATACGAGTACACGTCGCTCTGCTTTCTCAATGGGAGTTAGTTCACCTGCTTTTAGCAACAAAGGCCTCAAGGTTTTGTATGCCCAGTGAGTGGGTTGAGTATGACGCGTTGGGATATTTGGAGGTAATACACCCCTAAGACTAGGCCACAAAGGAACTAAATTGAGCTCTCGCAAGTCATGGACATAATCTTTGGGTAAATCCTCTAAACGCCCGAGCTCTTGCATGGCCGTCTCCTTTTGAACTGATGTGGTGAAATAAATATACGCATCAATAGTACATCTAGGCGATCATTAAAACTCTTGATATGAGGACAATCGTCTAGAGACTTATCCTAGTTTTTTAATGCCTTAGGTCTTTGGTTAAGTACATTTTCTTGAAGACAAGCGCGGAAAATAAAAAAGGGCGTATAAATACGCCCTTGATTTACAGATCTAATCTAAGTTTACAAAATAACTTTAAGTAAACTTAAACGAAAGATGTGTATTTAAGCTGATCAGCTTAAGTGTTTGCCGATGAGTGAAGCAAGTTCAAACATGGTGATTTGAGCTTTGCCAAATACAACGCGCAATTTGTCATCTGCGTTGATGTTACGCTTGTTGACGTGGTCTTGTAGACCGTGCTTTTTGATGTAGATCCACAACTTGCTAACCACTTCAGTACGTGGCAATGGTGCGTGACCAATTACCGCTGCAAGCGCTGCGCTAGGTGTCAACGGTCTCATGAAAGCCGCGTTAGGTGTGCGCTTTTTAGCAGGAGCTTTCTTCGCAGCTTTTTTAGCTACTACTTTTTTGGCAGGAGCTTTTTTAGCCACTACTTTTTTTGCTACTGGTTTTTTCGCTGCGACTTTTTTAGCAGGAGCTTTTTTAGCTACTACTTTTTTCGCTGGAGCCTTTTTTGCGGCTGGTTTTTTTGCTGCTACTTTTTTTGCAGCTTTTTTTGCAGTTGCCATTTTTAGATTTCCTTTTTCTTAGATTAAGTGAAATACTATGTCGATTGTTGAGACAGACACAGCACTGCGGATGCTAATGGAAAAAATGCCATTTCCCTAGGGGGGAAGTACTTTTTTTCAATATTTTTGTTGTTTTTCCCTATGAAAACGCATTTTTCCCCTCTGAAAAGTCGGTTTTCCCCTCTGGGAAATCTGCTTTCCCCTCTGGGAAATCTGCTTTCCCCTCTGGGAAATTTGCTTTTCCCTCTGAAAAATCATTTTAAATAGTCAAGTGATTTTGATTTTTAGATGAATTAAAGCTCTTAATTGGATGCCTCTAAAGATGCTTTTAAGCCAGATCATTCAACTCGTGCATAGAGGTTAAAATCTTCTTTTACCAAGAACTGACTTTTAAACGCAGACTTGAACAACGCAACCTTAAGTATTTCAAATGCCCCAAATAACACTACCCGACGGATCCGTTAGATCCTTTGACACTGCAGTAACTGTTGATCAACTTGCACAAAGCATTGGATCGGGTTTGGCAAAGGCCACACTCGCAGGGCGTGTAAACGGTACTCTCGTGGACTCATCGCATCTCATCAGTGAGGACTCAAAAGTCTCTATCGTCACTGCAAAAGATGCGGACGGGCTTGAGGTTATTCGCCACTCCACCGCACACTTGTTAGCCTACGCAGTGAAAGAACTATTCCCTCAAGCGCAGGTCACCATTGGTCCAGTCATTGAGAATGGGTTTTATTATGATTTCTCTTACTCACGACCCTTCACCCCTGAGGACTTGGTGGCCATAGAGAAAAGAATGAATGAGCTTAGTGCAAAGGATGAGCCGATCAAGCGTACAGTGATGCCCCGGGATCAAGCGGTCAAATACTTCAAAGACTTGGGGGAGCACTACAAAGCGGAAATTATCGATTCCATACCAGCGGGTGAGGATGTATCTCTTTATGCTGAGGGGGCCTTCACAGACCTTTGCAGAGGTCCTCACGTGCCCTCCACAGGACGCTTAAAGCACTTTAAGCTGATGAAGGTTGCCGGCGCATATTGGAGGGGAGACCATAAGAACGAAATGCTTCAACGCGTGTACGGCACCGCTTGGGCTAGCAAAGAAGAGTTGCAACAGTATTTGGTGATGCTTGAAGAGGCGGAAAAGCGGGACCACAGAAAACTTGGCCGTGAACTGGATCTATTTCATATTGACGAGCACTCACCGGGTACCGTCTTTTGGCACCCTAAGGGTTGGGTCCTTTGGCAGGAGGTTGAGCAGTACATGAGACGCGTGTACCGAGATAACGGTTATTTGGAGGTCAAAGGACCACAGATCTTGGACCAAAGTTTGTGGGAAAAAACAGGTCACTGGGACAAGTACCGCGAGAATATGTTCACAACTGAGAGTGAGAAAAGAGACTACGCGTTAAAGCCCATGAATTGTCCAGGGCATATTCTTATTTTCAACCAGGGTATCAAAAGCTACAGAGATCTACCGTTGAGGTTTGGTGAGTTTGGTCAATGCCACCGTAACGAGCCAACAGGTGGACTGCACGGAATCATGCGAGTCAGGGCCTTCACTCAAGATGATGGTCATATCTTTTGTACCGAAGACCAAATACAGTCTGAGGTGGTTGCCTTCACGACTCTTTTACAAAAAGTTTATAAAGATTTTGGTTTTACTGACATCATCTACAAACTCTCGACAAGGCCTGAGAAGAGGATTGGATCGGAGGAGTCTTGGGACCGAGCCGAGAAAGCTTTGGCAGAGGGTCTTAAAGCTTCGGGTTGTGATTTTGAATATTTGCCAGGTGAGGGGGCTTTTTACGGGCCAAAAATTGAATACACACTAAAAGACGCGCTCGGCAGGCCTTGGCAGTGCGGAACAATCCAAGTTGATCCCAACTTACCCGAGCGCCTAGGCGCTGAGTACGTGGGGGAGGACGGGCAAAGACACCGGCCCATCGTTTTGCACAGGGCGATCGTTGGAAGTTTGGAGCGATTTATCGGGATTTTGATCGAGCAGTTCGCCGGTGCTCTTCCCGTTTGGCTTGCGCCAACGCAAGTTTGCGTGCTCAATATCTCTGAGGGGCAGGCCGAATACGCTACAAATGTCTCAAAAATGCTGAAAAATCAAGGGTTTAGAGTAGAGCAAGACTTACGCAATGAGAAAATTACGTTTAAAATACGGGAGCACTCGTTGCAAAAGCTGCCATATTTGATTGTCATTGGTGACAAAGAGGTGGCTTCTAGTACCGTGGCAGTGCGCGCCCGAGGCAATATTGACCTCGGAGTGATGTCCTTGGAGGCCTTTACTCAAAGAATCCTGGAAGATGTTACTCACAAAAGATGACCTGTCTTAGGCTGGGTCGACTTTGGCGTATCACTGTACCGGAGATTCACCAAACCCAAGCATTTGTTTGGGCTGGTACATTTTTGAGGACATGAACCATCGCTACAGAATTTAGAGATCGCCGTCAGCGCGAAGAGCGTAAGCATCGCTTAAACCGTGAAATCACGGTACCCGAAATCCGTTTAACGGGTCCAGAAAATGAACCGTTGGGGGTCGTCAGTTTGACTGAGGCCTTACGGTTGGCTGGGGAATACGATGTAGATTTGGTAGAGATCGCCCCTATGGCGACCCCTCCTGTTTGTAGGTTGATGGACTATGGAAAGTTCAAATACCAAGAACAAAAGAAGGCGGCAGAGGCTAAATCAAAGCAAAAGGTCATTGATGTCAAGGAAATCAAGTTCCGTCCGGGAACTGATGACGGGGATTACAACATCAAGATGCGCAACATCAAGCGTTTCTTGGATGACGGGGATAAATGCAAGATAACCCTGCGGTTTCGAGGTCGTGAGATCACTCACCAAGAGCTCGGGATGGCACTATTGCAGAGAATTAAGGATGAGTTGGCAGATCTAATCATTGTTGAGCAGTTCCCTAAATTAGAGGGAAGACAGATGGTGATGATGATTGCGCCAGGAAAGAGAAAACCCGGTAGCGTCGCCAAACCGGTAAGCGAAACTGCAGCAGCGTCTGCAGAGGCTTAAAAAGGCAACGCAAAAAAGCAAGTGTCTCGGGGCTAACAAGACTGCGGGGTAATTTCGCAGGCGCCTCACGAGCACAATTTAAAAGGGAGCAGAAAATGCCCAAAATGAAGACTAAAAGTAGCGCAAAAAAGCGCTTTCGAGTTCGCCCAGGTGGAACCGTCAAACGCGGTCAAGCCTTCAAGCGTCATATTTTGACCAAGAAGAGCACCAAGAACAAACGTCACCTGCGTGGAGCTGTTTCTGTACATGAGACCAATATGGGTCACATGGCGCAGATGTTGCCCACAGCTGGCCTTTAATCCCCCAAGCGAACTAGGAGAAAAAATATGCCTCGCGTAAAACGTGGTGTGACGGCAAGAGCCCGTCACAAAAAAGTACTGA
>CAIWAO010000165.1 GCA_903910745.1 uncultured Burkholderiales bacterium | reverse complement strand
CTAAATTACCAACGTAAAGCAGACCGAACGGATATCGAGCAAGTGCACATACGTAGGCTTGCTTTAATTGCAAATAGTGTCTACGGGTTTGGGGGAACGCCAATGTAAACTCGATGTATCAGCTTGGTAACGCCATAGCGCTAACAAAAACGCCCTAGAAACCGCAAAGGTCGCTAGGGCGCATGGATACTGGGGTGGCTGATGGGGCTCGAACCCACGACAACAGGAATCACAATCCTGGACTCTACCAGCTGAGCTACAGCCACCGCAAATTCAATTATACATTGATCAATGCTTACCAGTCTACTTCACAACGACAGGAGTTGTGGGAGAGGCAACATTTATCTTAGCTTTATAGTTTGATTTAAGAAAATTGTAATAAGACAGGTTCTCAGCAGCAGTCAAAGCCTGAATGACTGGCTCTTTGTTTTGCTTGACCGCACTTGCATCTTTACTTGCTGATTCACTATTTTCTGCGATTACTTTGTTTACTTTAATGACAGCGTAACCCTCACCACCTAAGTCTACTCCCGTCCATGAAGGTAGAGTCAGCGAAGGAGCACGAAGCGCGGCCTCAATGACGGCCTGGGGGAGCTTTTGCGCGACTTGGCGAGAAATAGTTACAGCCGATCCCAGTCTTACCTCTTCCGGATGATCCTTAGACTCGGCTTGAATGTCTTGACCCGCTTTCTTGGCCATTAAAAGCGCTTGTTCTTTTTGGTAAGCCGCTTGAACCTTGTCTTTGACTTCATCAAATGCCAAGGTCCTAGAAGGAGCATATTTAACAATCCTAGCAGAGGCAAGTAAATTAGGAGACAACTCGATTGCTTCGGTGTTGTGTTTTTTCTCAATTGAATCAGGAGAGAAGATGGCATTCAAAATTTTCGGATTCTTGAGTGCTCCCAATTGAGCTGGATTTGAGTTACGAGATACCGAGGTTAGAGTGTGAACCTCTAATTTAAGTTTATCTGCTGCAGGCTTCAAACTATCTGATTGTTCGTAAACTAAATTCGTAAAAAGCTCAGCCTGCTCAGCAAATTTTTTCTGTGCTCCTTGCTTTCTGACCTGTGCCTCAAGTGTAGGCTTTAATTCATCAAATGTTGGAGCCTTGGGTGCTTTAATGTCGGTAAGCTTAATGATGTGATAACCAAAATCACTCTCAACTACATCGCTTATTTGTCCCTTTTGCAAAGCAAAGGCTGCGTCCTCAAAAGGCTTGACCATAGCTCCCTTGGCGAAGAAATCCAAATCCCCACCTTTGGCGGCGGAAACTGGATCTTGAGAATTTTTCTTTGCTAGCTCAGCAAAGCTTGAAGGTGATTTTTTAATCTCCCCTAGCAACTCTTGTGCTTTTGCTTTTGCTTTTGCTTTTATCTCAGCGCTTGCATCCTTTGAGGCACTAATTAGGATGTGACTGGCTCTTCGCTCCTCTTGGGAGGCAAGTTTTGCATTATTTTGTTCGAAATATGACTTGAGTTCTGATTCGTTAATTGAAACTGACTTCTCAACTGTGGGCATATCAAGGACAACATATTCAATATCTGCAGTCTCTTGAGACTGGAATTCATTGGAATGTGATTTGTAATAGCTTTGCAATTCATCATCAGTTGGTTTGATTTTTCCTAAAAAATCTTCGCCCTTGAAAATCTGAACCTGAATTTCTCGTTGTTGGTTATAAGCATTTGAGGCTATATCTTTTAACTTGGTTGGCATAAAACTGCCTCTTGCAATACCCATGATGACTTGTTGAACTGCAAGATCAGATCGCATTCTTGATTCAAACGATTCAGGAGTCATGCCTTGGCTTGCTAAGAGTTGCTTGTACTGATCAAGGTCCAAAGATCCATCTGGCTTACGTAAGGAGGCGATGGTTGGATTTTTTTGCAATTCTTGTGCAAGTCGTTGATCGCTTACATTTAAATTCAGCTTAGAAGACGCAGCAAAGAGTAAACGATCTCTGAGCAGACGCTCTAATATTTCATATTTTACTTGCGGAGAATCAAGCCATTTAGTATCTAAATTTGGCATTGATTCTCTTACCCTTTGAGTTTCAGCGCGCAAAGCGTTGTCCCATTCTGTTTGCGTAATTTCCTGACCATCAACTGCTGCCACGGCCTCCCCTTTCTCACGAAAGCGGTTGTAACCATCTATTCCAAAAAGAACAAAAGAAGGAAATATAAGCAAGACCAGCAATATCTGCATGATCTTATTGTGCTGACGGACGAAATCAAACATTCGTTAACTCTGGTTAAGAAAAGAAAAAGGCGAACTGTGTTCGCCTTAAGCTTAAGAAATGGTGGGTGCTGACGGTCTCGAACCGCCGACCTACGCCTTGTAAGGGCGCCGCTCTACCAACTGAGCTAAGCACCCCACCGTATCTATAAAATTAATTAAGTGCTTCTTTTAAAGCCTTGCCTGGACGAAACTTAGGAACCTTTGCAGCCTTTATTTTAATCGGATTATGGGGCGGACGGGGATTACGACCTGTACGAGCAGCTCTTTTTGTTACAGCAAATGTACCAAAACCAACTAAAGAGACTGTTCCACCCTTTTTAAGAGTTGTTTTTACAGCACCAATAGTAGCCTCCAAGGCCCGAGATGCTGCTGCCTTAGAAATATCTGCATGCTTAGAAATATGCTCAATCAATTCAGTCTTGTTCACGAAACTCTCTCCAAAAATACGCTTTGATTAGTATCTATGTTCAACAAGCTCTTAGCCGGTCAATTAAAAAAACGCCTTCTAGTCGCATTAGAACTCAGTGGAAGTTACTAGAAGTATTTTTACTTAGCTGTTTGCCAGACAAAAAAAATCCAAACCCGCGGAAGGTGAAATTCTAATCTTATTTACTATCCTTTTGCATTCATATGAGTTGAAAATTTCAATGAAATATAAAAGATTATTTGAAAATAAATGAAATTTAGGCTTTATTCAGTATTTCTGCAATTGACTTACCCACATCACTGGTGCTAGCTTTACCCCCAATATCTGGTGTCCTTGGTAAACCATGAGCTGGGTCGAGCGCTTTTTCAATTGAGTCCAAAATAGCATCGTGCGCATTTTTGTAACCCAAAAACTCAAGCATCATTGCTCCGCACCATATTTGTCCAATAGGATTGGCAACGCCTTTTCCTGCAATATCTGGAGCAGAGCCGTGCACGGGTTCAAAGAGCGATGGAAATTCTCTAGTCGGATTCAAATTAGCACTTGGCGCAATACCAATTGTTCCAGTGCAGGCAGGTCCTAAATCGCTCAAGATATCACCAAACAAATTACTGGCTACAACAACATCAAAGAAGTCTGGTCTTTGCACGAAATGAGCGGTCAAAATATCAATATGAAATTTATCTACATTTATGTTTGGATAGTTCTTCGCCATCTCAACCACGCGTTCATCCCAGTAGGGCATAGTGATTGCAATGCCGTTTGATTTGGTCGCACTTGTGAGATGTTTTTTAGGTCGAGACTGAGCCAACTCAAAAGCAAACTTTAAAACACGATCCACCCCCACTCTGGACATGACGGTCTCTTGCATCACTATTTCACGATCTGTACCTGGGTACATACGCCCACCGATACTGGAGTATTCGCCCTCTGTGTTTTCGCGAACAATATACATATCAATTTCACCAGGCGCACGTGGAGTGCCGTCTCGCCTAACCACCGGAGCAACAATTCCTGGCATAAGCCGTGCAGGACGAAGATTCACATATTGATCAAACTCACGTCTGAACAAAAGGAGTGAGCCCCAAAGGGAGACGTGATCTGCGATCTTGTCAGGCCATCCAACAGCGCCAAAATAAATAGCGTCATGCGAACCGACTAAATCTCTCCAATTGTCTGGCATCATTTTGCCGTGACGCTCAAAGTAATCCCAACTCGAGAAATCAAAATGATCAAACTGCAGATCAATCCCAAACTTTTGAGCAGCAACCTCAAGTACCCTAATCCCCTCAGGCATTACTTCTTTTCCAATTCCATCGCCTGGAATGACTGCAATTCTTTTTTTACTCATCATCAATCCTCTACATAATTAAATTTTCGAATTCAACTGCACCGATCTAAAACTAACAAATGATTTAACGCCCCATCTTTTACTTCACAGATTTAATAACCAAACTGACCCCAATAGCGGCAAGGACAACTCCAAAAACAGTACTGAGTGTAATTGCCTCACCAAATAAAATCCATGCAATGACAGCTGTTGTTGGTGGAACCAAATACATCAAACTAGTAACCGAAGAGGCAGCACCCCGCTGAATCAAAATATACAACAAAGAACCTGCCCCTAGGGTGAGTCCTAGAACGGACCATGCTAATGAATAAAAAAACTGTGCACCCCACTGAACCGGCTCTGTCTCCAGGAGTACAAAGGGGAGACTAATTAGGGCCGAAGCCATCAGTTGAACAGTATTTGCTGTTCTCACATCACAGGGCTTAACGAATGATTTTTGATAAAGCGTTCCAACAGTAATGCTGATCAAGGCAATCAACTCAGCTAACAGCCCTGGGAGTGTCACCTCCATGCCTTCACTTAACTTATGTGATAACACCATCAAAACACCCGCCAAGCCAAGCCAAAGTCCGAGCCACTGCCGCTTGGTGACCATATGCTTCCTGGATGAGAGCCAAAACGCCGTCAACACCGGTTGAAGGCCCACAATTAAAGCAGTGAGTCCTGAGCCTATACCTGATTTAACACCAACCCAGACTCCCCCTAAATAGCCGGCCTGAATAAAAACCCCAGTCACTGCCAAATGTACCCACTCCATTTTTTTAGATGGCCAGGGAACTTTTGCAAAATAGATCCAAGGCAAGAAACATAAGATAGAGAAGATGTAACGAAGCTCCAAAAACTTAAAGGGCGGGGATAAGGGCATGCCGTAGCGCGCCACTATGAATCCAGTACTCCACAGTAGTACAAACAAAGGAGGCATCACCTGAATCCAGGTGAATTTAAAAGAGGACTGCATCACTGCACTTTAGCGCGAATGTGGGGGACTGCTTTTTGCAAGTAGTAAATCATTGACCATACAGTCAATACAGCAGCAATCCAAATGAGATATTGACCCAGATAGCCCGTATCAATCACACCAAAAAGCTTATAGTCATATAGCAAAAAGGGAATTGCGACCATTTGAGTTGTAGTTTTGATTTTGCCCAGCATGTGTACTGCAACACTTTTTAATGCGCCGATTTGAGCCATCCACTCTCGTAGTGCTGAGATGGCGATCTCTCGCCCAATAATGATCAATGCAACAAAAACATCGGCCCGTCCCAAGTGAACTAGAACAAGGAGGCTTGAGCAGACCAAAAACTTATCAGCCACAGGATCTAAAAAAGCACCAAAGGCGGATGTTTGATTGAGCTTTCGAGCCAAGTAACCGTCCAACCAGTCGGTCAATGCAAATACAACAAACATCGTGGTTGCTAATGTATTTCTGATTTGAAGGTCAAGGGGTAGATAAAAAACGGCTGCGAGTAAAGGTATAGCAACAATCCGAGTCCAGGTAAGCAGTGTAGGTATGGTGTAGAACATCTTGATCAATCGTAAACTATTTTGGCTTGTCCCAGATAGGCTTGATGAGTCCATCCAGCAATTGCTGCATCACTTGGGTAGAAACGGGCGGAATTACCCAGTTCAATTTCTGCTTGGATATCACCGCGCAGCAAATTCATACGAACTCCCAAGCCCCGAATCAGTTCGCCGTGCTCGCTTAGCTCCTTGCGAGGGGGGTACTCTTTAACTAAACTGGCAACATCTGGGCTTGATCCGTTCACGGTCAATCGTAGATACTTACCAAATCTGCACCTGGCCTGAGCTAAGTCCCAAATTTGTTGAACGCTAACTCTCAGTGCCCCTCCTCCAGAATATCGGTCCACCTGAACACGGGCCATGACAATGATGAGTTCATCTTCTTTGAGAATGTTTTTGTATGCGTTCAAGAGTTTCTCATCTACTGAGGTCTCTAAACTAGCAGTTTTGTCACCTATCTTGAAGAGTCCAACTTTGCCACGATTTGTGCTTGTTATGATCCTGAAATCACTGATCATTCCCGCAAGCAATTGGGGCTCCTTAGACTCAGTCACGTCTTTAAGAGAGCGTTTGGCAAATCTTCTGACTTCGCCTTGAACTTCGTCAAATAAGTGCCCAGACAAATAAAAACCCAGCGCAGTCTTTTCCTGAGTAAGTTGCTCGCGAACTCCCCAAGGTTTTTGAGTTACAAGAGGGGGCTCCTCATTCATAGATCCTACACCATCATCATGACTATCAAACAAGCCTCCTTGATTGACACTAGACTCAAGGGCTGCAGCATATTCAAAGGCCTTATCCACGCTTGCCAACATCGTTGCTCGGTCTCGGTTCAAACAGTCAAAGGCACCCGCTTTAACCAGAGCTTCTACGGATCGTTTATTTACTTTTGAGCGGTCTATACGTTTACAAAAATCAAAGAGACTGGTGAATGCACCATTAGCATCTCGCTCTCGAACAATGGACTCCACTGCTTGTTGACCTGTTCCCTTAACTGCCCCCAAGCCGTAGCAGACTATTGTGTTTGAGACCGGCCAAAAATGATATTGCCCGCGGTTGATATTGAGAGCTTCAAACTCTATGCCAAACCGATTCGCATCCTCAAACAACACTCTGAGTTTATCGGTGTTGTCCATCTCAACCGTCATGTTTGCGCAAAAGAACTCTGCAGTGAAATGAACCTTAATCCAAGCCGTGTGGTAGGCCAACAAAGAGTAAGCAGCGGCGTGAGATTTATTAAACCCGTAGCCTGCAAATCTCTCCATCAAATCAAAAATTTCATCGGCGCTTTCAATGCTGATATCGTTTTTGACTGCACCGTCTCTGAATATCTGCCTGTGCTGAGCCATCTCCTCAGCCTTTTTCTTGCCCATTGCTCGTCTGAGCAAATCTGCGCCGCCAAGCGAATACCCGCCCAATACTTGGGCAGTTTGCATGACCTGCTCCTGATAAACCATAATGCCGTAAGTCTCAGAGAGCACACTTTCAACTAGTGGGTGGGGGTAAACGACCTTCTCTCTGCCGTGCTTTCTCGCAACAAAACTTGGGATAAGGTCCATAGGACCTGGCCTATACAAAGCATTAAGTGCAATTAAATCCTCTAGTCGAGTGGGCTTTGCGTCTCTAAGCATACCCTGCATTCCGCGACTTTCAAACTGGAACACAGCCTCTGTTTTTCCATCCGTAAATAATTGGTAGGTCAGCTCGTCATCTAAAGGAATATTTTCAAATGCAAAACTCTCTTGCCCAGAATGCCGCGCTGTGATCATCTCCTTTGCACGCTCTAGAATGGTCAGAGTAGCAAGGCCAAGAAAGTCAAACTTAACAAGGCCTGCATCCTCCACATCGTTCTTATCAAATTGACTGACCGCAGAATCACTTCCCGGTTGTTGGTATAGGGGACAAAAGTCGGTCAATTGACCGGGTGCAATTAAAACGCCCCCTGCATGCATGCCAATATTTCGAGTCAATCCCTCTAAGTTTTGGGCTAGGGAGAAAAGTATTTTTGTCTCCTCCTCATTTGCCAATCTCTCGGCCAGTAAGGGCTCTTCGGATAACGCCTTTTCAAGCGTCATTTGAACGCCCGGTTTATTGGGAATTAATTTTGCAATACCGTCGCAAAATGAGTAATTCAAATCGAGCACGCGCCCGACGTCCTTAATTGCAGCGCGGGCTGCCATGGTTCCAAAGGTGACAATTTGAGAAACTGCATTACGCCCGTACTTTTCTTTGACGTATTCAATGACCCTGTCCCTATTAGCTTGGCAAAAATCGATATCAAAGTCGGGCATCGATACCCGCTCTGGATTTAAGAATCTTTCAAAAAGTAAGTTGTACTGTAGAGGATCGAGATCTGTAATTTTTAATGCATAAGCCACCAGTGAGCCAGCACCAGAGCCCCTGCCTGGACCCACAGGACAACCATTGTTTTTAGCCCATTTAATAAAATCACTAACAATGAGGAAGTACCCAGGGAAACCCATTTTTAAGATCGTATTGATTTCAAATTCAAGACGTTCCTTGTATTTGG
>CAIWAO010000164.1 GCA_903910745.1 uncultured Burkholderiales bacterium | reverse complement strand
TAGTCGTCAGGTACAAGTATAAACATGAAAGCTTGACATCTGACTTTGACTTTGATGGACCTCAAAAATTTCATACGGTAGCCGTTCCAAGAATTGGTGGATTAGGTGTATTTGTGGGTGTACTGGTCAGTGCACTGGTTCGATTAACACAGGATTTTGATAGCGGGCTTATTCTAGTAGAAGTCGTTTTTTGCGGTTTCACCGCGTATATGGTTGGTACATTAGAGGACTTAACCAAAAAGGTAAGTCCCAAAGTTCGAATAATAGGTTGCTTCATCTCGGCGCTTACAGCCTATCTGATACTTGGGACTCAAGTTAAAAGTATAGACATTTTGTGGATTGAGCCAATCTTCAGCATACCAATTATTGTTGCATTATTGAGCTGCTTCATGATCGTAGGTCTAACGAACGCCTATAACATCATTGACGGATTTAACGGACTTGTTTGTATGGTGGCCATTATTACCTTGTCAGCCATAGCTTATGTTGCCTTCAGGAATAACGATTCTGCTATCGTTTTTGTTGTTGTGGCTTTAATCGGCGGTATATTTGGTTTCTTTGTTTGGAATTACCCAAGGGGATTGATATTTTTGGGTGACGGAGGAGCTTACTTTATTGGATTCTCTATAGGCGTTATTTCAATTTTATTGACTGTCAGAAATCCTAATGTATCTCCGTGGTTTGCCTTTTTAATTAATATTTATCCCATATTTGAGACTTTGTTTTCAATATGGAGAAAAAAGTTCATCAAAAAGATGAGCCCTAGTATGCCGGATGGAGTTCATTTGCATATGCTAATTTATGGAAGAATTGCAAAATGGGTTAACCCAAAAAGTAAAAACTCATATTTTTCCAGTAACGCGCGCACTTCCCCTTTCTTGTGGTTTCTATCTAGTTTGGCTGTATTTCCGGCGGTTATCTTTTGGAACAATACATTATTACTTCAAATAGCTGCGCTGGTTTTTTGTTTAAGCTACATTTATATTTACCGATCTATCGTAAAGTTTAAAATTCAATGGCTGATAAAAGCTTAGTCAAAACTAGACCCGCTCTGTTGGACGGTATTGGTACATTGGTTCCTTTTGATGTATAAAAATGCAGGTTGACTTGTTGGGTATAATTATATTGATTTAGTTTTTGATCCAAAGTTGAACTGCTTATTCCTTCCGCATCGTTGGTGTGAGTTAAATTGTCAATCAATGCAATTGGATATCAAGATTTAAGTGTTCAACCTGGCTTATGGGGAATTTAATTCGTATTTGTGTAATCTAAAGGTTACTAGATCTATAAACTTAGTTAAAATCATTTTTCTTCGGCTAGGATTTTCTACTAAGCGACGCTTGTTAATTAATGTCTCTAACAGTATCACTAACAGGGCAGTTGCGCGTATGAATTTAACAGACAATGGAGCTTAATTAGAATGAAAGCAGTCATCTTAGCTGGTGGTCTTGGGACTCGAATTTCCGAGGAGACCCATCTAAAACCTAAGCCGATGATTGAAATTGGTGGAAAGCCTATTTTGTGGCATATCATGAAAACTTACTCTGCTCATGGTGTCAATGATTTTGTAATTTGTTGTGGTTATAAAGGTTACGTAATAAAAGAATACTTTGCAAATTACTTTTTACATACTTCAGATGTAACGTTTGATATGTCTACAAACGAAATGCAAGTTCATCAACGTAACGCTGAGCCGTGGAAAGTGACATTAATTGATACTGGAGACCATACCCTAACTGGGGGAAGACTAAAGCGCGTTAGCAGATATCTTCAAAAAGAGTCTGAGTTTTGTTTTACCTATGGTGATGGAGTTTCTGATATTGATATTAGCGCCCTAATTTCATTTCATAAATCTCATGGTCGGCTTGCAACTATTACTGCTGTGCAGCCACCGGGTCGCTACGGAGCTTTATCAATGGCTGGTAACCAAGTAACAGGGTTTACAGAAAAACCACGTGGTGATGGTGGGTTAATTAATGGTGGTTTTTTTGTTCTTTCTCCCAAATGTCTAGAATTAATCAATGATGATCTAACCACTTGGGAGGCGGAACCATTGACAACTCTGGCGACCTCCGGGGAGCTAATGTCATTTGAGCACAAAGGTTTTTGGCAGCCAATGGATACAATGCGCGATAAGAATCACTTAGAAGAGTTATGGTCCTCCAATCGAGCGCCGTGGAAAAGATGGTGAATACTGTGACAACTGCATCCCCCAATTTTTGGAAGGATAGGCAAGTACTGCTTACAGGTCATTCGGGCTTTAAAGGTGCTTGGATGGCTTTATGGCTTGCAAAAATGGGTGCTAGGGTGACGGGAATTAGTCTGTCGCCTGATACGGTGCCAAGTCTTTTTGAGCTGGCCGACGTAGCCAACATAACAAGAAGCCATTTTGTCGATATCCGTGATGCTGGAGCAGTTTTGGGTATAGTTAAAGAGGCAAAGCCTGAGTTCGTTTTTCATTTGGCTGCTCAGTCCTTGGTTCGCCCTGGTTATAGAGATCCACTGCAGACCTTTGCGACCAATGTCATGGGTACTGCCAACGTTTTAAATGCGCTGAGAGGAATTGATGCCGTTCGTGTGGTGGTTGCAATAACCACGGATAAAGTTTATAAAAATTTAGAGTCAGTTTATCCTTACCGTGAAACCGATAGTTTAGGCGGACATGATCCTTACAGCGCAAGTAAGGCTGCAAGTGAAATGGTTATTTCATCATTTAGGGATTCGTATTTGGCAGAGCAAGGAGTTGCAGTTGCATCTGCTAGGGCTGGCAACGTTATCGGCGGTGGAGATTGGTCTGAGAGTCGATTAATTCCTGATGCAGTTCGTGCTTGGACTATGGGATCAGTACTTGAGATTCGAAGACCTGATGGAGTCAGACCCTGGCAACACGTTTTAGAGCCAATAAATGGATACTTAGTCTTAGCTGAAAAACTTTATACGGATGAATCATTGTCCGGGGCTTATAACTTTGGCCCCCAAACTTACCAGACTGCCTCGGTGCGTAAGGTCATTGAAATTGCACATAAGTGCTTTGGGAGTGGGGGCGTTTCTTGGGGAAATGGACTTAGTGGGCCCAAAGAGGCTGGACTTTTGTCGCTTGAAATATCGAAGGCAAGAGAGTTATTAGCAGTCACTCCTCGCTGGAATCTTGAAGAGAGTATAGGGCGGACCATAAGGTGGTACAAAAGGCAAATTAATTCTATAAGTGCCCAAGCCCTATGCGAATCTGATATTTCTGAATTTACTGGCTCTCTTGAAGTTTCAAATCAATGAGCCAATTTTCCTTTTTTGATACCCCACTAACTGGATTAAGGGTTGTTGAACGCAAGCCTATTCAAGACTCTCGGGGATTTTTAGCTCGTATCTTTTGTGAAAAACAAATGCAAGAATTAGGTTGGTCGAACCCTGTAGCGCAAATAAACCAAACTTTGACTAAACATAAGGGAACAGTGAGGGGGCTTCACTTTCAAAATCCTCCTTATTCCGAGATGAAGTTGATTTCTTGTTTGCATGGGGAAATTTGGGATGTTGCCGTAGATCTTAGAAAAAAATCGCCAACTTATCTAAAGTGGTACGCTGAAAAGCTCTCGCCTGAAAATAATCGTGCTCTTTTGATTCCTGAAGGTTTTGCTCATGGATTTCAAACATTAACAGATAATTGTGAATTGCTATATTTGCACTCAGCTCCATACATGCGAAATTTTGAGGGGGGAGTTCGTTTTTCTGATCCTACTATTGGAATCAAATGGCCAATCCAATGTTCTGAATGTTCATTGAGAGACTCTGAACTTCCATTTATAAATAATGAATTTGATGGAGTTGAAATATGAAATGTCGACACTGCGCTTTTGAATTAACAAATACTTTCCTGAATCTTGGTTTTGCTCCGCCCTCCAATGCTTATTTATCAGTTGAGGATTTAACAAAGCCTGAAAAATACTACCCACTGAAAGTAATGGTCTGCGATCAATGTTGGTTGGTACAAACTGAAGATTATGCCCAGGCTGAAGAATTATTTGACTCAGAATATTCATATTTTTCAAGTACCTCATCTGGGTGGTTAGAGCACGCGAAGGTCTATTCAGAAAAAATTAGAACAGAATTAAAACTAGATGAGTCAAGCCATGTGATTGAGGTGGCATCGAATGATGGGTATTTACTCAAAAACTTCCTTGACATGAAGATTCCATGTCTTGGTATAGAGCCAACCGCAAGTACCGCAGCAGCTGCTAGGTTGCTCGGAATCCCTGTGATGCAAGATTTTTTTACTGAACGCCTTGCAAGAGCATTGGCTCAGGGGGCGCTGCAAGCCGACTTAATTGTTGGGAACAATGTCTATGCGCATGTCCCCGATATCAATGACTTTACCCTTGGGTTAAAAACTGCGTTAAAGCCAGGAGGTACGATTACATTGGAGTTTCCTCACTTGATGCGATTGCTTGAGTTTAGTCAATTTGATACGATTTATCATGAACACTTCTCTTATTTATCTATTTACACGGTTTCAAAGATTTTTGATTTTGCTGGATTACGGGTTTTTGATGTTGAGGAATTGTCAACACATGGCGGTAGTTTGCGGGTGTACGGCTGTCATGTCGAAGACCCACGTAAAGAATCTTCTAGAGTTCGAGATATTCTAAATAAAGAGAAAGCATCAGGACTTCAAGATTTAGCAGTTTATTCAGCATTCCAGCAAAAAGCGAACGAAATTAAGAATAACTTTCTAGGCTTTTTAATCGAGAAAAAAAAGCTTGGGAAGAAAGTTGCTGCATATGGTGCCGCAGCTAAAGGGAATACACTCTTGAATTACGCGGGAATAAAGCACGATTTGATCTCTTTTGTATGTGATGCTGCGGTTGCAAAGCAAGGTAAGTTTATGCCAGGCAGTCATATCCCAATATATTCACCAGAAGTATTGTCTGAATCTGACCTGGACTACGTTATTGTCCTACCTTGGAATATTAAGGATGAGGTAATAAGCCAGAATGTTAAATTAAAAAAATCTGGAGTGGATTTTATTGTGGCAGTCCCCGCGTTGAGGATTTTATGAAATCTAGCATTCAAAATACAATACCCTCGCTTACGAGTCTCGAAGTCGAATATGCTACAGGTGCGGCAGCTAATAGTTGGGGTGAGAAATGCTATGACTACATACATAAATTTGAGAATAAATTTAAAACGCACTTAGATGTAAAGCACGCAATTTCAACTTCGAGATGTACAGGTGCTTTACACATGGGAATGGCGGCGCTTGGAATTGGTGCAGGCGATGAGGTTATTCTTGATGATACCAATTAGATAGCTACTGTTTCACCAACCGTCGTCCTACCAGTACAGACTTTCACACGATATGCGTATGCCTAAACTTATCGACTGCACCAAACCTCTTATCACCGAGCTCGAAGTTCGTTTGGGATCACTACCTGATTTAGAACATTTGAGGGATTGACATGCCTATCTTGATTGCAGAAAGCGCCCGAATATCTGCTTGGGCAGATATTGAGGACTCGGTCCGAGGTAGCCGCATTGTGGTAGGTGACAATTCAGTTATCGATAGTTTCGTAAAGATCAAACCTGTTGGGGGGAGTGGCGATCTAGTCATTGGTGAAAATGTTTTTATCAACTCTGGGTGCGTTTTCTATACAGGAAATGGCATCACCATCGGTAATCATGTTGCGGTCGCAGCGAACTGCACCTTTGCACCAGTCAATCACGCCTACAAGGAAAGGTCGCGGCTCATTACTCAGCAGGGATTTACCACTGGAAAAGGTGGGATTGTGATAGAGGACGATGTATGGATAGGGGCTAACTGTGTGCTCCTTGACGGTGCAGTTCTGCGCCGTGGTTGCGTGGTGGGTGCTGGCTCGGTAGTGCGCGGCGAATTGGCTACCTACACAATCTATACAGGGCAGCCTCTACGTGCAATTGGAGAGAGGGAATGATCTGGACCGTGCTAGGCTCAAGCGGAACTATTGGAAGTCGCTTGTTAGCGAATTTAGAGGCAACTGGGGAAACTACATATGCACCTGCCCGTAAAGATAACGAATTGTTCAAGCGACCACTCGGCCATGTTATTTACACGATTGGTCTGACCGCAGATTTTCGGCAACGCCCACACGACACAGTAGAAGCGCACGTACACATATTGTCTGAGCTACTACAGCGAGCAGACTTTCAATCTCTACTTTATCTTTCTTCCACTCGCGTCTACGCACGCGCCGATAGCGGCAAAGAGGATGCCCCGCTACCAGTGCTTCCGCAGGACGCATCTGATCTGTACAACTTATCAAAGCTAATGGGGGAGTCGCTTTGTCTTAGCGACCCGCGCCCAACTGTGCGTGTCGCACGTTTGTCAAATGTTGTCGGTGGTGCAAATGCAGCTTCGGCCAATTTTCTACACTCCCTCATGCGTGAAGCCTACGAAGGCAGAATAGTCTTACAGACGGCCTTAGACTCTGTTAAAGACTACATACACATTGATGATGTGGTCGATCTCTTACTGTGTATTTCTAAAAACGGACGCAATCGAATTTACAACGTCGCTAGCGGTGTGCAAACAACGCACCAGCAATGGACAGATCACTTGGCAAAGCAGACTGGCTGCTCGATCGAGGTCGTGAATGGAGCGCCAACAAGTTCCTTTATTCAAATTGATATAAGCCGCATCTGTTCTGAATTTAATTTTCAACCACGCCCCGTACTTTCCACCTTGGGAAGTGCAATTTAATCAAAAGGCAAACAAATGACCGACCCGATACATCAATTCACGCAAGAGCGCGACAAACAGATTACTAGCTATCCACTTGATACAGCCTTCGTAGCACAGTCGCAAGCTTGGCTAGAGTCATCTATGCGCCGACGTTACGTTTATAACTTTGACTGGCTGGGTCGCCCAATCATCCAATACCCACAAGATATGGTCGCTATGCAAGAGTTGGTGTGGGTCACACGTCCTGATCTCATAATCGAAACAGGTATTGCCCATGGCGGTTCATTGGTACTCAGCGCATCGCTACTTGCAATGTTGGACTACTGTGATGCCGCCAAGAGCGGTTCCCTACTGGATCCGAGGGCTGGAAAACGGAAAGTACTGGGCATTGATATTGACATTCGAGCTCACAATCGTGCAGCCATTGAGGCGCATCCAATTGCACACAAGATTGCGATGATTCAGGGGTCAAGTATTGCACCCGACGTAATCGCTCAGGTGCATGAGTATGCCCGTGACTTTAAACGAATAATGATTTGCTTGGATTCAAACCACACTCACGAGCATGCACTGGCCGAGCTAAATGCCTACGCATCTCTGACTTCTAACGGTTGTTACTGCATCGTTTTTGACTCATTTGTTGAAGATATGTCAGAAGACCTTTTTCCTGACCGACCCTGGGGGCCTGGAGATAATCCCAAGACAGCCATCTGGGAGTATCTAAAAACTCATCCGGAATTCGAAATCGATACAAGTCTGCATAACAAGTTGCAGATAACAGTAGCTCCCGATGGATATTTAAAACGGATTGCATGATCGCCAAGCAAACGCTATTTGGCGAGCACGCTTGCTCTGTTCTGTGCCAGGCAACATCCGGCCAGGTTGCCTTAATCCAGTGATACCGCTTTAAATTAGAGGGGTAGCGGGGTTTGTCATTCCTTAAACGCAACCTCATCGCCAAATACCTCGGCCAAGACTGGACAGCACTCATGGGTTTTGCCTTCATTCCTTGATACATTAAATATCTTGGCATCGAAGCATATGGTCTTGATGTCCCCTCAAAATAGTAGATACCCCTAAACTGGAAAATTTCCGCGAAACTATCACACCAAGGAGTTTTGCCATGAAAAAATCTAAATTCACTGAGGAGCAGATTGCCTTTGCGCTTCATCAGGTCGATACGGGCACGTAAGTTGATGAGGTGATATCCGGTGATGCAAAAGATAAGATTGAAAACTGGAGACAGGACTATAATTATTAACGTTCACACTAATCGCTGTCGGACACCCCGCCAGCATTGTTTGCAAAGCAATTTGAAAAAAATCAACATATCCGAATTTTATGATTAATTGCTGTCTACTTTGTGGGAGGACATCATGTCTAATGTTCAGGCAGCAATGGGTTGTGCTCAAATTAAACGTATTGAGGAATTAATAAAACGTGGATTCAAGTATGAACGCAATAATAAAAGTCATTAAGCCTTTAGTTGAGAGGTTTCCGAAGATTGCTATGTCCTATCGGCAATGGCGCGACAGTAAAGATATAAATGAATTACCACAAAAAACCTCTTTAGGTTTTAAATTTAATGGGAATGCCTCGATGGCAAATTGCTCTTTTGAGCCGGTCGAGACAGCAATAGTCAAGAAAATATTTCCACTTGTAGATGTAGTTGTAAATATTGGCGCAAATATAGGATATTACGTGTGTTTGGCTTTATATAGCGGTAAGAAGACAATCGCTTTTGAGCCGATGGATTTGAATTTAAAATATTTATTAAGAAATATTAAAGCAAACGATTGGCAAAAGAATTGCGAAGTTTTTCCAATTGCTTTAAGTAATGAAGTCGGGATTAATGAAATCTATGGTGCAGGCACCGGTGCTTCTTTGGTTAAGGGTTGGGCTGGGACGTCTGAGAATTTCTCAATCCTAGTGCCTAGTTCAACTGCAAACAATATTTTGGGGGATAGGCTCCTAGGGGAAAAGGTTTTTGTAATTGTAGACATAGAGGGCGCCGAAAATATGATGCTGGAGGGCGCTTCAAAACTATTAGAAATGAATCCAAAACCAATTTGGCTTGTTGAAATTAGTGGTGAGGAGCATCAACCTAAAGGAGTCAAAATCAATCCTAATCTTTTGGCAACGTTTGAGAAGTTTTGGAATAGAGGATATGAGTCAGTAACTGCAGATAAACATTTACGTGCAATAACGAAAGAAGAAATTTTAAGAATCACAGAAACACAAGTTGACACTCTGGGGACGCATAATTTTTTATTTTATGAGAAAAGTAAGAAACCAATTTAATTGAACTTATGACCTTCATACGATTAGCTCTAGCATTGGCAAACAGGTAGGCATGGTGGGGCTGAGCAGAACCAAAGACGAGCACCACCTTGGTCAATAAAGTATCTAGGCCTGCGCGCATGTCCATGG
>CAIWAO010000163.1 GCA_903910745.1 uncultured Burkholderiales bacterium | reverse complement strand
GTCTGTCACATTATGACGGATAATTGTGACACTTATTATTACAACCAATCTATAACGAAACCGTCATAAATATTTAACATGCTCAATCTCTTTTGCGCAAATGTTGGATTTCTTAGATATCCCTTTTTCTGTGATTGATATTCCAACCGATGTGCAAGGAAGGGTCCCGGTGAGTTGGAAAAGCATGACAACACAGGACTACGGTACAACGTTTTTCTTTATGGCTGCAGTTGAGTGTCAAAACCTGGCCCGCTACCAACCCCAACTCTTTAGCGTCCCACAAAAGAAAATTGGTTACTTTTTATGGGAGCTCCCCGACTTTCCAGAAGACCAAGTTCCTGCACTGCAGTTGGTTGATCATATTTGGTGTCCTTCAAGGTTTGTTCAAAAAACCATTTTTGACAAAACACGCCAACTCACCCTTGCCCTGCCTTTGCCGGTCTTGCAAAGCGCAGAGTCTGGGCGTGATTTCAGAGCCGAGCTGGGCATACCCAACAAAGCCTTTGTAGCGCTTTATATGTTTGACATGCGCTCGACACTAAAGCGCAAAAACCCCGAAGGGGTGGTCTCTGTGTTTGAGCAATTCTTAAAAACACACTCAACCGCCCACCTCATTTTAAAGATCAGCAGGTGGGAGCAGTCCGGCACCAAAGCCCTCTCTTGGATTCCAAAACACCCCAAAATTCACGTCATCAAAGAGACCCTCGGCCAAGGAGACATCAGCGCTTTATACGCACAAGCCAACTGTTACTTATCACTTCACGCAAGTGAGGGGTTTGGAAGAACTTTAGTTGAAGCTATGCATCACGGCTTGTATTTGGTGTGTACAAATTTTTCGGGTCCTGGGGACTTTCTTAATGCAGAAAATGCCTTATTGGTTGATTGGGAACGCGAGGAGGTCACGCAAAAAGATTACCCCAATTTGACGAGTAAAAGTTGGTGGGGTAAACCGGTTGAGAAAAGTGCGCTAAAGCAGTTAAAAGTCGCATTTAAGCTCTCAAAAACAGGTCGCAATACACAGGGAATTAAAGACTCAAAGAAATTTAGTTATGAGACTTTAGCGACCAAATACCTACCCATTCTTAAAACGTATTTTGCTAATTGACAAGACCTAAACTTCATCACTTCATCACTTGATTCTAGCTAATTTAGCTTAGTGTGCGTAACTTGAAAAGTTAGCGTAAAGGTTGGCAACAACTGGCACGCCAAGACCGGTCGCATCGTTGTAGTTCGTTGCGGCAGTGCAAAGTGCGCAGGTACCGTTTCTACCCGTTGTGACGTTGTAAAAGCTATTTGAATGATTAATCGCAAGTTGATACAAAATGGGGTTCAATCCACCCGCATTTTTTAATAAGTTGGTATAGTTGCTGTATCCCATGTACTGAGCCAATCCAGCCATGATGGCGGCCCACTGAGGAGTGGATGCACTGGTACCTCCAAACAAACTCCATGTGCCGTTGACCACTACTGCGACTGGACTGCTCAAGGGGTCTGCGTTATAAGAAACATCAGGGACAGCGCGCATACCGGCGTTTGCTTTTAATATTGCATCGTTTAAAGCAATCATGTAATTGGTCTGAAATCCCGGCATCAATTCATATGCACTAGGGCCCCCTCCGCCGTCTATCCAGGCTTGCTCGTCTAAATTTGAGTTTGAGGGGGGTGCAAGTCCAGAGATCGAAGTACCCCCAACACCGGTCACATACGGCGATGCAGCGGGATAGTTTTGAGAATATTGATTTCCTCCGTAGTCCCCAGCTGCAGCCAAAAAAGCAATTCCGGGATACTGCTTAAAAAATCCATCATATGAGCTATTTGTTTGTTCTGTAAACTCACTCGCCCCAAAACTCATCGAAATAGCAACTACATTTGGCAGTTGCACTGCGGCTTGAAGGGCATCCATCACACTTGTCATGTAGTTGTCTGCAGTCTTGATCAATACTATTTTTGCCCCAGGCGCCATCGCATGAGCCCACTCCACATCGAGTGCGATCTCTTGGTAACCAGAGGCTGATTGAAGACCCCCACTTAGATCGATTAACTGAAAATTACAAACTGGTAAGTTGTAGTAAGTATTAAACAGAGCTAGATCGGAAGTAATAGACTGTAATGTGCCGCCAGGCCCATCAATAATGACAATGGTCTGACCAGTGCCGGGGTAAGTCGGCGTCGCGATTGAGCCTTGAGTGGTGATTGGGAAACTGTAATGCATGAGCAAATCTGAGGGACTAAGGCTACCCCTGTAACCCGTACCAAATGTGGTCTGTGTAGGGGTGTTGTTTGTGATCGGGGTGTATCTTGTGGGCGGGGTGAAGCTCAAAGGGCCTGAACCAGATGAGGTGCCTGATGTACCACTTCCTACATTTGTTGTGCCGACGCTTGTGGAGGTACTGCTGTATCCGCCCCCACCTCCTCCACACCCAGATACTAGTATTGAAAAAGCAATAAATGTGAAACAAAGTAATCGGTGGCTAGAACTTACTCTAGCAAAGTTCATTTTCTTCATGGTCGGAGCTCTACTGAGAATTAACTTAAAAGGCTAGATCTTTTAATCTCACACATATCATTACTTGGATTCCTTGGACTCTTCAGCCTTTTTCATTGTTGAATAAGAGTTAAAGCTATGGTGAGAGAAATTAGCAATTTCATGCAAACAGTGCATCCTCATCTCAAAGGCTTTGATGCTCTCGCATCCAGCGCCGTCCTTGTGAGCCATGGCCAAGCAGAACTTTTGTTCATCCATCGACTTTTTACGTCTACAGTCGTTGTTGTCCTGATGGTTTTCCTCTGCAAAACCACAGACCCAACTAAATTGCAGAGATATGAAAATTAGCAGAGTTATTAATTTCATAAAAAATTCCTTAAAGTCGGAAACTCTTTAAATGCTGAGTTAAATATCAAAAATCAAGATAACAATCCAAACTATCTCGCCCATTGCTGAGTTTAGCACCTCTGTGATTTT
>CAIWAO010000162.1 GCA_903910745.1 uncultured Burkholderiales bacterium | reverse complement strand
ATTATCTCAAGCCTGTACTCAATAGAAGGAGGCCCTATGAGCTTAAGAAGTTTAACCTGCTTAACCTGCTTAACCTGTTTAAACATTTACGAAGAGCAAGATTGTCCATCTAGGCAATCTTGCTCCAGCGTGGTGTTCTTGATGTTACGCTGATCAAATTCGCTTTTTCGATCAGCACAAAACACCAATAAAATCAATTTTCAAATTTTAGGAAATCCTATATTTGACCGCTATAAATATTGGCGTTTTAAGTATTCGCACGATGAGTAGCTGGCAAAGGAAGTGATGCCGTCACTCAAAATTACCGAAATGGCGTCAGTTCAGTCTGTACTGGCGGTGAGGGGTTAGATCTTGGGTGAAGGTTAGATTACAGAGGCGGGTATCGAACTTGATCATTTCAGCGGCGTCCTAATTGAAAACGTGTCATGCCTCATGAGATCTAATTTTAAATCAAAGGATCTCCAAATGTTTCGGTTGCTTCATACGCAATAAGGATTTAAAATTTATTTTTGTGAAACCTCTACAATGCATGGACACTTTATTATGAGACTTAGTACCGACCAAATTCAGGCCATTCGACAGGCTGCAAATGTTGCATTTGGTCAAGGCACGTCGGTTTGGCTGTTTGGCTCGCGCGTTGATGATGACAAAAAAGGTGGCGACATAGACTTATTGGTTTGTCCACAACCGCACACTACTTTAGATGCCTCAGCAAGAGAGCAGTCGTTTATGCAAAAAATCAAAATGCTGGCCTTTCTTGAGCGGCGTTTAGGGGAACGTAAGGTTGATGTGATTGTTGAGCAACCTCAAGATACGCGTCCCATTGTTGAAGTGGCTCATAAAACAGGCATCAAACTCCAATGAAGCTAACCCCCGAACAAATGGCGCTCCAACACAGTCTGGCTTTGTGTCAAGGCCATGCAGATGCGCTTCAAGACGCTTTGCAAGACATCCGTGCACGCGATATGGGTAAAGATGACTACACCGCCATGAGCAAACAAGACCGCCGCTTGCTAGATCAATTCGCCTATCGTTACACCCGTCTGCAAGACGACATGGGCGTGAAGCTAATGCCCGCAGTACTCAAATCACTTGGAGAAGAGGTTGCACTTTTGCCGCCTATAGATCGTTTTGCAAGGTTAGAGCAACTGGGCTGGCTTGAGAGCGCTGATGACTGGCAAACTCTTCGTCAAATCCGTAATCAATTTAGCCACGACTTTCCAGATAGTCCATCTGAACGGTTTGAACGCTGGCAAACGGCTGTCCATGCAGCTGCGCAGCTCATATCTGTGCTCACTCGCTTCATTAGCAAAATCAAGCCATAAGTTACGGCATGAATTCATTAGTTACCTGTTGTTTCTGATTGAACCTCGAGATGTAGTACCGAGTGGTTCAAGGGGGGGGAAGCGTCAGCGTGATGCTGGGCCTGATTTGACCCAGTTGCACGCCAAGATCGGGAGTAGGAGCTCTCATTGAATTTGTTGAAGGAGGGCTGCGTAAAATGGGAGATATGGTGCCACCCAAAGTTACCTACTGCGGCTATGCGTTCGTCGTAGGCGAAGCCCGCCGCCGTGGATAACTCTGCATCATTTGTGAAATACTTGAGTGAAAATTAACTACCGGGGAAATTTGTTCAAACTAACTAGGCCACTCCTATGTGCTTGCGCTGCTGCTTGAATACTTACGATTTTATCTTCGCTAAGTCGATCCAAGTTTTTTAATTGCATACTCATTCTGTTATTTTGTTTCATAAGTTCTTTGTGCCGGATTAGGAAATCCCAATAAAGAGTGGTCATTGGGCAAGCCTTTGGCCCTATAGACTCTGCAGGATCGTAAGGGCAACTGGCGCAGTAGTTGCTCATTCTTTGAACATATTTGCCACTGGCGATGTAGGGCTTACTGGCCATTAAGCCCCCATCACCATACTGAGACATACCAAGTGTGTTGGGGAGTTCAACCCACTCGACCGCGTCTACAAATACACTTAAAAACCATTCATGAACCTCAACTGGATGAACTCCGTACATCAGGGTATAAAGGCCAAGCACCATTAACCTTTGTATGTGGTGTGCATAACCGTGTTTTAGGGTCTGATTAATGACTTGGCTTAAGCAAACCATTTCAGTCTTTCCAGTCCAGTAAAAGTCAGGTAGTTTATGTGTTGCATTTAGAGAATTCAGACCTAAGTAACTTGGCATCTTGAGCCAATACATTCCGCGTACGTATTCCCGCCAGCCCAGTATTTGGCGGATAAATCCCTCGACGGCTGCCAAAGGGGCTGCACCGGTCCGATAGGCATTTTCCGCGGCGGATACAACCTCTTTGGGATTTAAAAGCTTTAGGTTAAGTGCCGGGGAGATGTGAGAGTGGTAAAGCCACGGCTCATCAGTCCACATAGCGTCCTCGTAATCACCAAATAATGGAAGACGCTCGTGAATAAATTTATCCAACGCATCTAGCGCTTCTTTGCGGCTGACAGGCCAAGCAAAACTATCTAATTCGCCGACATGATTTTTAAAATGTTCATTGACCAGTTCAATGACTTCTAAAGTAATGGAGTCAGGGTTTAAATTAAAGTGGTCGGGAATATTTTTTGGACCACTCTTATCAAAAGACTTTCTGTTGTCTGCATCAAAGTTCCACTGGTCGCCCACTGGTTTGCCGTTGTCCATCAAGACATTGAATTTTTGACGCAACTCTCTATACCAATACTCCATTCGGAGTTGCTTGCGAGCATTTGCATATGCCT
>CAIWAO010000161.1 GCA_903910745.1 uncultured Burkholderiales bacterium | reverse complement strand
CAAACCCCAAGTCGCACTCAGCGCAGTAATACTGACTCCTCTTCTTACTGAAGTTAGCAAGGTCATTGCAACTAGGACATATTGAGGCATTGATCATGGGGGGTTTAAATACGCAAAAAATGATCTTGAATTTTCAAGGCATTCTTATCTGCTTAGTACATATGAATTAAATTAAAGTAAAAATGATAATCTACATTCAAAAAACCTAAAGATGCTAATTTTAGTTTCGAAAAAAGTATGCTAAATATTAATTTTAGTCTGGATATTTAGACTCAACTAATTTAACGAGGGCAAAAAGAGTTTGATTAATAGGAGTTGGAATACCAAGTTCTTTCCCACGACGAACAATGAAGCCATTTAGATGATCAATCTCACTGGATTTGGAGCGAGCCATATCCTGTGCAGTAGAGGACTTTTGACTACCCATCGTTTTAGGAATTTGTGCTACAGCGTCAAGAAGTAAGGATTCAGATAAATTGACTCCATCTGCCTTTGCAACAGAGATAACCTCTTTTATCAACTCCGACTGAGTACTGAGGACTGACTCCAGACGTGGCATCATTTCATATTGAATTTGTGCCAATCCTGACATAGCATTAAAAGCGCAATTGATCAACAATTTTGACCAAAGCTCAATCCTAATATCTTCTGATATCTTTACGATTACTTGCGCTGAAGCAAAAAAGTCGACCAATTGACTCAAAGTTTCTTCAGGATTTTTCAGCCTTAAGTTTTGTGATTTTCCAATGACAAGTTCGCCGCGACCATGGTGTTTCACATAGCCAGGACCTCCAAGTTCAGTTGCCACATAGACTACAGAGGGTATAACGGGCTGAGAGAGTTGTGATTCAATTAGGGCGGCGTTCTCAACGCCATTTTGTAAACTCATTACCACCGCGTTGGAAGCTAGGTGTTTTGAAATTTCTTTTGCCGTTGCTAAGGTATCAGTAGACTTTACGCAAAACAATACCAAGTCAGCAGAACTGATGGCGTCTAATTCTGTGCTTGCCTGTAAGTGAATAATTTCATCATGACTTGCGCCGCTCAAGTTGAGTTTCAAACCGCCTTTAGTGATAGCTTGAACATGTGCAGCTCTCCCAATAAGAGTTACTTTGTGCCCAGCACGCTCAAGCATTGCCCCGTAAAAGCTTCCTACTGCACCGGCACCAATAATAGCGATATGATTAAATGTATGGGTAGTCATGTTTATACGCCGCTATAGATTAGTTAATTTTAGATGGATTTTTTCTATTTAGAGATTACAAGCTCTAAATAGAAAACACAAGGACCGGACATTAGTTGTTAAATCCGCAATCCACTCGGTAGCGGTAAAAAGATGACTTACTTTAGCTTGTTTTGCTTGTTTTAACTTAAATAATTAGCAACCAAATCGGGGCTATTTAGCAATTTTTTAGACTCACCAAAACTGACTATTTGGCCTTGCTTTAACACCAAAGCTTGCTGTGAAAATTCAAGCGCTAGCATGGCAACTTGCTCTACTAAGATAATTGCCAATCCTTGCTGACTCAAGAGTTTTAGTGTCTCCATTATTTTTAAAACAATTTGAGGCGCAAGTCCCAAAGAGGGCTCATCCAACATAAGCACTTTTGGACTCATCATCAAGCCTCTCGCAATGGCTAGCATTTGTTGCTCCCCACCAGACAATGAGCCACCAGCAATAGAGAGTCTTTCCTTTAGTATCGGAAAATGTTCAAATTGCATTGAGACTTGAGTTTCGATTTGATCCGTTGAAAGTCCTAAATTTAATGCCCCAATCAACAAATTATCATAAACAGATAAGTTGGGAATAATTTGACGACCCTGTGGGACGTGTATGACTCCGCTTCTAGCAAGCTCGAAGGGTTTGATTTGTGATATGGACACATCTTGAAAAAAAACTTCTCCGGTGGATATGGGAACTAGACCTGAGATTGTTCTTAACAGAGTTGTTTTGCCGGCGCCGTTTGCACCAATGACAGCAAGGAACTCCCCCGTTTTCAAGTGAAACGATACACCATCAAGAACTTGCTTTTCGCTGATTTGGACGCATAGGTTTTTGACTTTTATCATTTATTTTCTTACGCCGAGATATGCTTCTATCACTTGAGGACTATTTTGAATAATCTGAGGAGATCCTGATTCAATTAATTTTCCAAAATTGAGAACACTGACTTTGTCACACAAAGACATCACAAACTCCATATTGTGCTCAACTAACAAAATGGTCATGCCAGAGGCTTTCAGTAAACGAATGACTTTTGCAATCTCGTTGGCCTCGTGCGTATTTATACCCGCAATGGGTTCGTCTAGCAATAAAAATTGGGGATTTTGCGCGATCGCACGAGCAAACTCTAGAAGTTTACGATGACCATAGGGCATTGAGTGGGGAAGCTGATGGGCGTGATGTGCAATTCCTAGGAAAGACATGATCGACAAAGCTTTTTCTCTCTCTTCAACCTCGAGTGACGAATTTAACCACCGTCTAAAATCCCCTGTAAAGTTTCCTTTTTTCATTACCCCTAGTAGAACATTATCTAACGCAGTGACTTCCTCAATCAGTTGCAAATTTTGAAATGTTCTAGCAATGCCTAAATTAGCCCGTGTGGTTGTTTTTAAATTCGTAATATCGATATCTGCACCATCATTACCACCATTATGTAGGAGCCGAATACTGCCAGAATCAGTAGCGTATATTCCAGCTATTAGATTAATAATGGTTGATTTGCCCGCTCCATTCGGGCCAATTAACCCGTGAATCTCTCCTCTTTGAATATGTAAAGAAACGTTGTCAACAGCTTTAACGCCTCTATAACTT
>CAIWAO010000160.1 GCA_903910745.1 uncultured Burkholderiales bacterium | reverse complement strand
CCAAATAGAAAAACAAAAAATATTGATGATTTTAAATTTGGCTTTCATCGCTTGGGTGAATTAGAGCTTTAACTCACCATGTCTAAAGGGAATCCAATTTTTGTGATCTGGTCTGTATTGCAAGCCGTAAGGATTGTTAAAAAATACTTTTAATAAAGGACTTCCACCTTCTTTTGCAGTTTTATCAGCATCAACAATTCCAGTGGGTAGAAAAACCTTTTCATAAACTTCTAGTGTGCTGGGTTCTTGACCCAGAGTTTGTGTGTAAGCTTGTGCTTGTTCGGCAATTTTCCAAGCTTCATCCACCATGTCAATATAACGAACTTGTGCTGTTTCTGTCATAACCCTAAATCTCCGCTAAAGATAAATGTGAGCAAATTACTCAAAAATAATACCATAACACTTTAAAACAAGTAATTGGTTTTTTTAAAATCACCCTTCACAGTTCAAAGTTCACCTAATAAAAGATACTCCATAAGGGCTTTTTGAGCGTGCAACCTATTCTCTGCCTCATCCCAAACGACGGACTGTGGGCCATCTATTACTTCTGCCTGAACTTCCTCACCCCTGTGTGCAGGAAGACAATGCATGAATAAAGCGTCCGGATTTGCATGCGACATCATTTCTGTATCTACGCACCAATCATTAAAGGCAACACGTCTTGCCTCATTCTCAGATTCATAGCCCATACTTGTCCAAACATCAGTGGTAACCAAGTCAGCCCCTTGACAAGCTTTTTTAGGATCATTAAAAACTTTAAAGCTGTTACTGGTTTTTAGTCCTGCAACCGCATGGTCCACCTCATATCCCAACGGCGTACTAATGTGAACTGTAAAACCCAGTAAATCAGCTGCCTGCAGCCAAGTATTGGCCATGTTGTTTCCGTCACCAACCCAGGCCACAACTTTACCCTTCAAACAGGCCAGTGGATTTTTGGGGTCTCCCCTGTGTTCAATGTAAGTGAAAATGTCGGCTAATATTTGGCAGGGATGAAACTCGTTCGTAAGGCCGTTGATAACCGGAACCCGAGAGTGTGCAGCAAAGTTATTTATTTTTTCTTGCCCGTAAGTTCTGATCATCACTAAATCGACCATGCGGCTGATTACCCGAGCGCTATCCTCAATAGGCTCAGCTCGCCCAAGTTGACTATCCCCTGTAGTTAAATGTACGACGGACCCTCCCAGTTGATACATTCCCGCTTCAAAGCTCACCCTAGTTCGGGTCGAGGCCTTCTCAAATATCATGGCTAAAGTTCTATCAACCAAGGGTTGATGCTTTTCGTAAGATTTGAACTTTTGTTTGATCAAGGCAGTGCGCTTGAATAAGTATTCGTACTCATCATGCGTGAGGTCAGAGAATTGAAGGAAGTGTTTCACACGCTTGCCTTTTGCAAAAATGCTTCTTGTTCACTAGCCTTTAATTCGGATTCTTTTTCAATCAGAAATGATTTAATGATGGGAACTAAAATAGAAATGACTTCGTTAGCCTCTGCTGTGTTCATGATGAGAGGAGGAACCAAACGAATGACCGTGTCTGCGGTGACACTTAAAAGCAATCCTGCTTCTAAAGCCCTACCCATGATGACAGAGCAGGGGAATTCAAGTTCAATACCGATCATCAAACCAAAGCCCCTAATCTCCTTAACTCCCCTGAGATCTTGAAGTTCTTTGGTTAACTCTTCTTTGAAATGATTACCTAAAATCTCAGCATTTTGCAGTAAGGAGTCTTCCTCAATAATGCGAATGGTCTCTACACCGGCCCTCATCGCTAGGGGGTTACCACCAAAGGTAGTCCCGTGATTTCCGGGCTCAAAAATATGAGCTGCTTTTGGCCCAGCCACAACGGCACCAATCGGCACACCTGAACCTAGTCCCTTTGCCAATGGCATCACATCAGGTTTAATACCCGCCCATTGATGTGCAAACCATTTGCCAGTTCTACCCATCCCGCACTGAACTTCATCAATCATTAGAAGCCAGTCTTTTTGATCGCAAAGTTCCCTGACCTCTCTTAGGTATTGCGTACTCATTGGGTTGATTCCGCCCTCACCTTGGATGGTTTCAAAAAAAACGGCGGCTACATCTGGATTGTTGTGCGTTGCAGATTTAAGTGCATCAATGTTATTTACAGGGACTCTTATGAAGCCTCCAAGTAAAGGCTCAAAACCCTTTTGAATTTTCTCATTTCCTGTTGCACTTAGTGTTGCAATGGACCTGCCGTGAAAGGCTTTCTCGTAGACCACAATTTGAGGGTTGCTGATGCCCTTAAGATGACCGAATTTGCGCGCCAACTTAATTGCTGCTTCGTTTGCTTCTAGCCCCGTGGAGCAAAAGAAAACGTTAGTCATTCCTGATAATTCAGCTAGTTTGGCGGCTAATTTTTCCTGGTCAGGGATATGGTAGTAGTTACAACAGTGAATCATCTTGGCAACTTGCTCTTGAAGGGCAGGTACCAGTTTCGGATGACCGTGACCTAATGTATTCACTGCAATACCAGCCAATGCATCCAAGTAGCATTTACCGTTAACGTCCCAAACCCTGACCCCTTTACCATGTGACATGGCCACAGGTAAACGGCCATATGTATTCATGGTATGGGGTGATTCGGCATTGATTTGTGACATAGGGCATGGCTCCAAAATGAAACTATTTGTACTAAATTAATTTTAGATTACTTTGTTGAAAGTAATTTGACTAAGAATCATACAAGACAGGAATCATAGTTAAATTTAGATTGAGTCTTAAAAGATTTCATCTTAAAAGATTGCAAACGGCTTGGATTAAATCGTTAACTTTAAACCTTTTAAATCCGTTGAATAAGTATAAACCCCTGGATTGAAGATTGACTCAGTTAGAATGAGATTCAAACCTAGGACTTTGTGAAACGGTTTTAAAGAGTCTAAACGTTTTGTATTCAATTCAAACCCCTCCTAAAGAATGGCACCTCCCATCACAAAAGAATTTATTATTCTGGGCATAACCCATGAGGGCAGAACCTTCCGTCCCAGTGACTGGGCTGAGCGTCTAGCAGGGGTAATGAGCCAATTTAGACCCGGAGGGGCAGTGCCTGGCGACTATATTTCATATTCTCCATGGTGTGTGCCCAATCAAATCGATGGTTGTAAGTGCGTCATTGTTCATCAAGATCTAAGAGAAAGCGAGCCAATGGCTTGGGATTTTGTGATGAACTTTGCAAAAGACAATCACCTACAGGTCAAACCACCCGCACATATTGAGCCCGAATAAAATTCAAAGAAGTAAAAAAGCCGCTAATTGATTAGCGGCTTTAGGGGTAGTGTTTGCCAACAGCGCACCCGATCAAACGGCGGTCGTTTTAAAGACCGTGCGAATTACCTAAAAAATTAGGCGGCGGTTGCCAAGGCCTTGACCTTGACAGATAAGCGGCTCTTGTCGCGAGCTGCTTTGTTTTTATGAAAGATTCCCTTGTCAGCAATCGTATCAACTACGGCTTGCATTTTGCCGAATAATTCAGTTGCTTTGGTTTTATCACCAGAGAGAACTGCTTTTTCAACATTTTTGACAGCGGTACGGTATTTTGAGCGCAATGAGCTGTTGGCTGCATTGAGTTTCACGTCTTGACGTGCGCGTTTACGGCCTGAGGCTAGACGCGGATTCTTTTTTGGCTTTCCAGATGCCATATTTATTTCCTTTTGTGGTTTGTAGATGATGTTGGCGAACCTTAGATTATAACCAAATTGAATCCTAAGGGCCTTAAGCTGTATTTATTAACGAAAAGTAGTGTCCGTGAAGATACACTTGGTGCGTGAGCTTAATTAAATCCGCCTCCCTCGTCTCTATCCTCACCCTTGTTTCTAGGGTTAGCGGATTGGCTCGTGAACTACTAATTGCATCATTTTTTGGTGCCAGCGCGCTAACCGATGCATTTAATGTTGCGTTTCGAATCCCCAACTTACTAAGACGGCTTTTCGCTGAAGGCGCTTTTAGCCAAGCATTTGTTCCTGTTTTGGCCTCAACGCGAGAGACAAAAGGAGATCAGGCTACAAAATTGATGGTCGACAAAGTGGCAACGCTTTTAATATTGACCTTATTATTCACTTGCATTGTGGGTGTTTTGGCAGCACCAGCACTTGTTTGGCTAATGGCAAGCGGCCTTGAGTCATCCCCGAACTCATTTGAGAATGCGGTTTACATGACTCGGTTGATGTTTCCTTACATCGGTTTTATGTCGATGGTTGCTCTGTCTGCCGGTATTTTAAATACTTGGAGACGTTTTGCAATTCCAGCAGTGACTCCTGTGCTTTTGAATTTTTCAATGATTTTTGCTGCCTGGTTAGGTGCTCCTTGGTTCAAGTCCATGGGATGGGAACCTATACACGCTCTTGCCTATGGGGTTTTAGGCGGGGGAGTTTTGCAACTTGCAATACAAATACCTGCTTTGATAAAAATTGGGTTATTTCCCACAGTCCATATGAGTTGGTCACATATCTCAGATGCATTTAGGGATCCAGGGACTAGGCAAATTTTGAGTTTGATGGCTCCAGCCTTGCTCGGAGTGGGGGTGGCACAGTTGTCCCTTCTGATCAATACCCAGATAGCTTCCCATCTGGTTGCCGGGAGTGTGAGTTGGCTTAGCTATGCAGACCGATTGATGGAATTTCCGACCGCAATGTTAGGAGTGGCTCTTGGGGTTGTATTGATGCCTCAACTCGCAGCCGCAAAGGCGGCTAATGACGCTCAAAAATTTTCCGATATGCTGGACTGGGGCTTAAGGTTGGTGTTTATGTCTGCCGCTCCTTGCGCTGTTGTTTTGTTGATTTTTACTCGCCCCTTGGTCGCTGTTTTATACAACTACGGAGCGTTCACTGGATCCGATGTACTGCAGACCAGCCTCGCCCTAATGGGCTATGGTGTGGGGCTTTTGGGACTTATAGCAATAAAAGTTCTTGCGCCTGGTTTTTATGCAAGTCAGGACATTCGAACTCCTGTGAAAATTGGTGTTTTAGTATTAATTTGTACGCAACTACTCAACTTACTTTTTGTGCCATTGTTTGCCCACGCAGGACTTGCCCTTGCTATTGGTGTCGGGGCCTTAATCAATGCTGGTTTATTGTTGGTTGGGTTGATTAGGAGTGGGCGATACACACCGAGAAGGAAATGGTCACTCTTTATTCTTCAAACTTTGATAGGATGTGCAGTAATGGGGGCCATGCTTTTTTGGGCGAATAACAATTGGAATTGGATTGAGCTTAGGGTCACTCCTTTAATCAGGATCGCCATAGTTGGTGTGGTGCTTTGCGTCTCTGGACTTGTCTACCTTTGCGTGCTGAGAGTAATCGGGATGAATTTTCGTCAATTGATAAAAGTTTGAAATTTTTTTAGAGATATTCATGGACTTTAAATTATCAGTGCCGAGTGCCACAGAGTTTTTTACTTCGCTTGTAAGCGAGAATGAGCATTTTCCTTTACTTGAGGCAGCTATCTCTATCGCCCAAGATGAGTATCCAAACTTAGATATCGAACAAATAATTGATCAAATTGAAAACCTAAGGGGCAAACTCAAAAAACGTATTCCCAGGCATTGCGATCCACTATCAAAATTAAGAATTTTAAATATATTTTTCTATGATGAATTAGGTTTTGCTGGGAATGTAAATAATTACGACGACCCTCAAAACAGTTTCATTCATTGTGTACTCTCAACAAGAAGAGGTATTCCCATCACCTTGGCTGTCGTGTGGCTTGAACTGGCTATGGAGGTCGGACTCAAAGCAAGTGGGGTTAATTTCCCAGGCCATTTTCTTATGAAAATTGATTTGCCAGACCCCCATGAGGGGCAAGTAGTCATGGATCCGTTTACAGGCGTTTCTTTATCAAGGGACGAAATTGCAGAGCGTTTGATCCCTTGGCTTTCACAAAGCGATGAGATACGTGTCCCAGGAGGTATCTCAGATGATACGTTGACTCATTTCTTAGAGTCAGCCAATTCAAAAGAGATAGTGACTCGAATGCTAAATAATTTAAAAGAGATTTACCGCAGGCGGTATGATACAAAAAGGATGCAAGCCGTAGAAGATAGGTTAAAGATCCTATCCCCGGTCTAAAGTAATTATTTGATAAAGACGCGGACTTGTGAGTCCTCAGTATTTGTTTTTTCTGAATGAGCAAGTTCAACCACTTCTCCGATTAAGTATGCTGCCTCACCTAAATCTTTTAAAGTTTGCATGCATCGAGCTGCTTGATCAGCCTCTATGACAACGACCATACCGATGCCGTTGTTAAAAGTGCGGTTCATCTCAAAATCATCTATTCCGGCTGTCTTTTGCGCCCAGGCAAACAGTTCAGTTTGAGGCCAGTTTTTGCGCTCTAGTTGTACACCAAGTGAGGGGGGGAGTATGCGAGGGATATTTTCAATCAATCCCCCACCAGTAATATGAGCAAGGCCCTTGATTGGGTGCTTGCCTAAGGCTTGCAAAACAGATTTCACATAAAGACGTGTTGGCGCCATTAATGCTTCTTTGTAGGGGACACCGTCCAATGTTTTCGGCATTGAGTTTGATGAACGCTCTATAAGTTTCCTAATGAGTGAGAACCCGTTTGAGTGAACACCGCTGGAGGCAAGGCCAATGATTAAGTCACCGGAACGAATGCTTTTTCCGTTTAGTATCTTGGATTTCTCAACAACTCCAACAGCAAAACCAGCCAGATCATATTCCCCTTTGGGATACATACCGGGCATCTCTGCAGTCTCGCCTCCAATCAATGCGCATCCACTAAGCTCGCAACCCTTTGCGATCCCCTCAATAACTTGTGCTGCAGTATCAATATTGAGTGAGCCACATGCAAAATAATCCAAGAAAAACAAAGGTTCTGCCCCTTGGACTAAAACATCATTCACACTCATCGCGACCAAATCAATTCCAACTGTGTTGTGAATATCCCACTCAAAGGCAAGTTTTAATTTAGTGCCCACTCCGTCAGTTCCGCTGACTAACACAGGCTCTTTGTAATTCTTAGGAACTTCAAATAATGCTCCGAAACCTCCAATGCCTGCTAAAACCCCAGCCCTCAGAGTTTTTCTTGCAAAAGGTTTGATCCTCTCAATAAGTGCATCCCCAGCATCAATGTCTACGCCGGCGTCTTTATAGGAAATAGGTGAATTCATAACTAAATAATTAACGGTCAGTAAAGGAATATTTTTTTTAGAGAGTATTGAAATTTTGGGGTTTTCTGAATTTCCGAAGCGAAATATGAAAAGAAGACAAAAAATACGATCAATGGACTCAATTATTGATCTTAATTCTCACTATTGTCTCCTAAACGTGCAAGTCGCTCAAAATGTTCAGGAATCAGATGCGTAAAATGAGCATATTCTAAGTTCAGTCCAACACATACACATTTAATTTTATGAATTCTAAGAGCTCTACTGTACAAATATTAAGTTGGTTAGCGATGGCCGTCGCTTTTTGTTTTGTATTGTGGTGGTTAAAAGCAGTTTTGATGCCTTTTATCTTGGCAGGAGTTATTGCGTACTTGCTATTACCGGCTGTTTTTTACCTATCAGGGAAGCAATCGTTCTCAAACGGCTTGGTGCTGAAAGTGCCTCGAATCTTAGCGGCGCTCATCGTTGAGGTGATTTTTCTTTTAATGATAGCAGCATTGTTTTTTCTCATCGTTCCAGAACTAATCAACAGTTGGCCCCATTTGCAGCAGGGATTGCCAACCCTGATAGGGCAACTAACTAAGGAATTGGCTCCCTATTTGAAAGCCATGGGACTCCCCTCTGAACTGGACATTGCTGGGCTGGAGGCAATATTAAAGCAATATTTTGATCTTGCCTCAGGCGCAGATTTCGCATCCCTTTTATCTTCTGTAAAGATCGGAGGCAGTATTGCGCTCACAGTAATAGGCAATGCTGTGTTGATCCCCGTAGTGCTATTTTATTTATTACTTGAAGGTGATGTTTTTTACGAACAATGCATGAGTTGGGTTCCTAAGCCAATAAGACCTTCACTGGAGAGTTTTTTGCATGATTGCAACTTAATGCTGGACCAGTACCTCCGCGGGCAAGCATCCGTTATGATAATTTTGGCAATCTATTACTCCGCCGCACTAAGTTTTTTTGGATCTGATTTAGCGTTCCCAATTGGAATTTTGACTGGTTTAGTAATTTTTATTCCCTACCTTGGTTTCGGTATAGGACTTATATTGGCGCTCGTATCGAGCCTCCTGCAGTTTGGACCTGGACAAGGGCTTTTTGTAGTGGGTGTTGTTTACGGCTTAGGGCAGGTTATAGAGGGCTTTGTCCTCACTCCAAAGTTAGTTGGTGAAAGAATAGGCCTGCATCCCTTGGGACTTATTTTTGCTTTATTGGCTTTTGGACAATTGCTTGGTTTTGTTGGTGTTTTAGTTGCGCTACCTGTCAGTACCATAATTTTAGTTGCTGTTCAACGCATAAAAGATAGATACTTATCTAGCGATATCTACACTGGCTGAAAAAGATTTAATGCTCTGATTTAATAAGATGAAACAAATTGCATTGCCCATTGCTGTTAGTGTGGAACAAACACTTGACAGTTTTGTGCAGGGACAAAATAAAGCAATTATTGAGCATTTATCTTTGTTTGCCAAACATCCCAACCGATCCCCCGTACCAACCTATATTTGGGGTGACAGCGGGAGTGGAAAAACACACCTTCTTAAAGCAATATCTTTGGAGCTAGAGAAGTTAAAACAACCCTGTGGATGGATTGAGGCAAGAGTAATAGATAAATCGCCCAGAGTTTTTAACTCAGCTTGGGAAGTGATTTTGATGGATGATGTTGATCAGTTCAGCGCGTCCCACCAACAGTTTGCTTTTAATTGTTTTGTCAATGCGCTAACACCTACCTCTGGTTTGCAAAGGTGGGTGGTTGCAACTGGCTCTTTGCCACCCATAGAGCTAAAACTGCGGGAGGATCTTAGGACACGTTTGGGGTGGGGGCATGTCTTTAATCTTTTGCCTTTGAACGAACAGGGTTGCAGATTGGTATTGCAAAAACATGCCAATGAACTCGGATTAAAACTAGGTTTGGATTTAGAAGATTACATACTGAGTCGCTTTAGTAGAGACTTAGGTACGCTCATTAGACTTTTAAAAGAGCTGGACGCTTACGCCTTACAAACAAAGCGGGCAGTAACGATTCCTTTGTTTAAATCTATGTTGGATCAAGATTGAATATTAAAAAATTATGATCAAATAAAAAATGAAAAAGCTTACCTTATTTGATTTAGACCACACTTTGTTGCCTATCGATTCCGACTATGCTTGGGGTGAGTTCACCCTTAGCTTGGGTTGGGTAGACCCTGAACACTTCAAGGAAAAGAATGATCAGTTTTATTCAGACTATCAAAAAGGCACGCTTGATATCCATGAATATGTCGAATTTGCAACTGAGGCTATTCGTTTGAAAGGACCGGTGCAGGCGGCACTTGCGCATGAACAATTCATGCAAGAGATCATTAAACCGGTCATTAAAAAAGAGGCCATTGAATTGATAAGGCGCCATCAAGAGGCAGGCGACCACATCATGATTGTGACCGCCACCAACGAATTCGTGACTCGACCTATTGCTTCTGCCTTGGGGGTAAATGAATTGATAGCAGTTGAATTAGATATTGATGAGAAAGGCTGGATCAATGGCAAAATCAAAGGTGTGCCCTCTATGAGAGAGGGTAAGGTTACTCGACTTGAGCAATGGTTTGCCCACAAGGGCTACAAGTGGGAGAATACGGACATTACTTTTTACAGCGATTCAACAAACGATCTGCCTTTACTGAGCGCTGTAAATCACCCTGTTGCAACCAATCCTGATAGTAAATTACGCGCCTGGGCGTTGGAAAAGGGTTGGCCTATTTTGGATTTATTTCCCTCGTTATGATTAAAAAATTATTTGACCACATTATGGGGCGCCGAAAAAATGACGACTCAAATAGGTCTGGATCCGGTTTGAACAAAGTTGATACACACATCACAAAGAATTTTCTTAAGAAAAATGGCCGAGAGTTTGATAAGAAATTTGGTACTCAACGCATCATCACGCTAAAAGAACATAAGATAGATTTGCAAAATGTGGACGAGCGAGCTATCGATGTTGTTGAAGCATTACAGGACAAGGGTTATAAAGCTTACATTGTGGGCGGCGCAGTTAGAGATTTACTGCTAGGTATAAAACCAAAAGACTTTGATGTTGCAACCAATGCAACCCCCGAGCAAGTTAAGGCGTTGTTTAGACGTGCCTTTATCATTGGTCGTAGATTTCGTATTGTTCACGTTGTGTTTGGGCGTGGAAGAGAGCACGAAGTGGTAGAGGTGTCTACGTTTAGAGCTTTTTTAGATAGTGCTCAGGCGCACCAGGTTACGGGAAATGAGAAATCTGGCAAAAAGGAATTGGCGGGTGTGTCACATGCAGTTGATGAATCGGGGCGTGTGCTTAGAGATAATGTTTGGGGCCCTATTGAGGAGGATGCAACAAGAAGAGACTTCACTGTTAACGCAATGTATTACGATCCCCTAACTCAGGAGGTGATTGACTTTCACGGTGGATTTGAAGACTCTAAAAAGAGAGTTATCAAAATGATTGGAGATCCCGGTTTAAGGTACCGAGAAGATCCAGTACGCATTATCAGAGCCATTCGCTTTGTTGCAAAGCTCAGTAAATTAGGCTTTAAACTGGAAAAACAAACTGCGAAACCATTAAAGTCCATGGTGAACTTACTTGAGGACGTCCCCCCGAGTCGTTTGTTTGATGAGACCCTTAAGCTCCTACAAACGGGGCATGCAATTGCAAGTATTGAACAACTTAAAATACTAGAGCTTGAGAGCGGTATTTACCCTATTTTGGATTTGGTGGTTCAGCGCTCTGAACAGCCTATGGTGAAAGTAGCCTTGGAGGATACAGATAGAAGAGTCGGAGAGGGCAAACCAGTCGTGCCAAGTTTTCTTTTGAGTTGCCTACTTTGGACAGATGTTTTGGATAGGTGGCAAGCTTTTAGCGCTAACAACGCCTCTTTCCCCGCTTTGCAAGAGGCCATAGACAGGGTCTTTGACTCTCGTATCGGAGATGTTTCTGGGCGCGGGAAACTGGCTGCAGATATGAGAGAGATTTGGAGCATGCAGACTCGGTTTGACAAACAAACCGGTAGAGCTCCACTAAGCCTTGTTGAGCAACCCCGGTTTAGGGCAGCATTTGATTTTCTAAGACTAAGGGCTAAAGTAGGGGAGATACCCAGTGAGTTAGCTGATTGGTGGGAGACCTTTAGTACATCCTATCCAGATGAGCGTGAGCTGATGATTGAGGATAAAAGAGAGGAGCTACTGCGCAATCAGCGTTTACAAAAAAATCCCATTAAAACGCGTCAAACTCCGCGCTCAAGTTTGCCTGTATTGGGGGATGGGGGTGAGAATTCATCCATCAAAAATCCAACTGCCCCGGGCATGAGTAATGAAGGGTCTGGGTCAGATGAAGGAGCTGAGCTGAGTAAGCCAAAAAGAAGACGCAGGCGAAGAAGTAATTCTGCATCCAACTCTGCAACACCGCCATCACCAACCAGCAACGCCTCCTAAAAATAGCAGATCATGCTCAGTAAATTCCTGCTTAGATCAGATTTGCCCGTCATTGCTTTTATAGCTATTGGGTCAAATCTTGGGGACTCTAAGGGCTTTGTAAATAAAGCAATCCATGAGCTAAGTACTGCAAATGGAGTTAAATTAATCAATCAATCCCCCCTTTATCGATCAAAGCCTTATCAAGCCATCGGGGAAGATTACGTCAACGCTGTAATAAAAGTTGAGACCCTATTGAACGCAGAGGATTTACTTCAGCTGATGCTCTGCATTGAACTAGAGCACGGTAGACTTAGAAGCTCAGTTAATGCACCAAGAACTCTCGATTTAGATTTGATCTTTTTCGGTAGTTCTACTATTGACTCCCCCCGACTAAAAGTCCCCCACCCAAGGTGGCAAGAAAGAGCATTTGTTCTGCTACCACTTAAATTTATTGCCAGTGAATTGGTGACAGATGAAATGCTTGAAAAAGTACAGGTTCAAGAAATAAATCTAATTGAATAGTTTAATACTGAAATACTTTCAAAGCGCCATTTTGTGGGCTTCTTCTATTTGGTATTCAAAGTATCTTTGAAAACTATAGGCAAAACTAGATAGCAAAAGAGTTGCCCCAACCATTAAGGCTATAACAATGGCTCCAATCGTTAACCAATTTGTGTTGCCTGCGGGATTATCTACCGCATGGTGTGGGTTGAATCTCGCATTCCAAGCCTCGGGTGTCATTAACCCATAAACAATTGCATTGAGCGCACATGCAGCAGCAGTGAAGCCAAATATGGGCAGTAGCCACCAACTTAAAAAATCATCTAATCCAAATTCTTGAACTCTTTGCAGGCCGTAAAGTCCAAGTAAAGTAACCCATGGGATGGTCCATCCCAAGTAATCTTTAAATCCAAACAGGTAAAAACGGTGAAGACCAAGCGGACCACCAAGAAATGTGAGCCAGGTAGCTAGGGTTTTATTTTTCATAAGTAAGCATTTATTTCTTGCATTATCTTTTAAAGTGTTGGGAGTGTCTGGGCGTAAGGTGTTAATTCCTTAGCTTTGGGTAGTGTGGCGAAGAGGCCACACCCCCTAGGCAAAGACGGCGGGTCTTGGTGGTCAGATTCAGGGGAGATGTAATATTCTTTATAAAAAGCTATAATAAGCGGTTTAGGCGATGTCGCTGGCCGGGTGGCTCAGTTGCGTGTCTCAATCGCTGAATAGATAAATCCCCACCCCAAGGAATCATTATGGTCGTCATTCGACTCTCCCGCGGCGGCTCAAAAGGTCGTCCATTTTTTAATATCGTTGTTGCTGATAAGCGTGTTCGTCGTGACGGGCGTTTTATCGAGCGTATTGGTTTTTACAACCCCACTGCTGTAGAAGGCGAAGAGGGCTTGCGTATTGCTCAAGACCGCTTAACTCATTGGAAAAGCGTTGGTGCACAACCTTCGCCTACTGTTGAGCGTTTGATTAAACAAGTAGCCCACAAAGCAGCCTAAATTGCTCAACCTCTATGGCTATTGACTTCGAGGCTGCTGAGCTTCCAGCAGATGCAGTCGAAGTTGGTCGAATAGCTGGTGCTTGGGGTATAAAAGGATGGTTTAAGGTATTCGCTTACAGCGGAGATCCTGAGGCTGTTTTTAGTTCAAAAAGATGGCTTCTTCAGCCATCTACCAAGAACAAATCTCCATTTGAAGGTACCGTCAAACTAAAAATAATAGAGTCCAGATTACATTCGGACTCTATTGTCGCTTCTGCTGAGGGGGTGAACAATCCGGAGACGGCTGATGAGCTGAAAGGGGCTCGAATTTTCGTCCCCAGATCAAGCTTCCCCACAACAGCTTTAGACGAATACTATTGGGTGGATCTGATCGGGTTGACAGTTCTCAATAGAGAATCTCAGGAACTAGGCTCTGTTATAGATTTAATTAGTACTGGCCCCCAAACAGTAATTGTTCTAACCAGGTTAGAAAACGGTAAAACATTAGAAACGTTAATTCCATTTGTAAGCACTTACATAGATAATGTTGATCTTGAAGCTAAGAAAATATGGGTAGATTGGGGTTTGGATTACTAAATAGACCACTTATCAACCATCAGCCTCAACGATTCGCCACCTTGAAAATACATTGAAAATCCCTTTTGTCTAACCGTGCGATTTGATGTCATAACTCTTTTTCCATCAATCTTTGAACCGTTTTTGGAGCAAGGAGTAAATCGACGTGCATTTGAGTCTGAGCTAATGCAAGTCAAATTATGGAACTTAAGAGATTTTGCGCAAGGTAATTACAAAAGAGTTGACGATAGGCCCTATGGGGGTGGTGCTGGTATGGTACTGATGCCAGAACCATTGCTGCAATGTCTCAAAGCAATAAGGGTGGACAGAGGTGATAAAAGGACTCAAAGCCCACTTATTTTCTTCTCTCCAACAGGAGAATCATTGACCCATGAGTTTGTCCAGAATTGGTCCTATGACCATGGTGCGATTCTTCTTTGCGGTAGGTACGAGGGAGTTGATCAAAGATTTATAGATTTGTATGTTGATATGGTCATCAGTATCGGCGATTTTGTTCTCTCGGGCGGAGAAATTCCCGCAATGGCTTTTTTGGACGCAATGGCTAGGCTTCAACCAGGCGTTTTAAATACCCAAGAAAGCCATCAATATGATAGTTTTAATGAGAAACTAGATGGACTTTTGGACTGCCCACACTACACACGTCCCGAAGTTTGGGAAGGGCTTGTGGTGCCGCAGGAGTTAATGTCCGGGCATCATGAGAAAATTGAGTTATGGAGAAAACAACAGTCTCTGGCTATTACTCAAAATCAAAGACCTGATCTCATAGAACGTCTTAAAAAATCAAAAATAAATTAATAATTTAGTAATCAATTTGCCGTTTGCATATCTGCCTTCAATTTTTCCTACCTTCCGCGGGAGCCGTATTAGCCACAACCCGTTGATTTCTATAGGGATTAATTGTTTTGTTAATGTATAAAGGTTATAATTTATGGCTCTGATCCTCTGGTCGGCCGCTTAGTTCCTTAAGTTACACGTGACTTTGGATTCCGAGCCTTTTGTGTTGCGCGACCACGATCTATTTTGAGGCTATCCATGAATTTAATTGAAATACTTGAAAAAGAAGAGATCGCAAGACTCAATAAAACTATCCCTGAATTCGCACCTGGCGATACCGTTATCGTTAGTGTCAATGTCGTAGAGGGAACACGCAAAAGGCTCCAGGCTTTTGAAGGTGTTGTGATTGCTAAACGTAATCGCGGACTCAATAGCGGTTTTACTGTTCGTAAAATCTCCAGCGGAGAAGGCGTAGAGCGTACATTCCAAACCTACAGTCCCTTAATTGCTTCAATTGAAGTTAAGCGTCGCGGAGATGTTCGTCGTGCTAAGCTTTATTATTTACGTGATCGTAGCGGTAAGTCTGCACGTATTAAAGAGAAGTTAGTTAGCAAAGCATCCGTTCAAGCTCAGCAAGCTTGAGTATTGGCTGGGGTGTGATTTTTAATTAGATCCTTTGGGCATTCGATTGTGATTGCACCAGGTGAATCTTCACACCCCGATAAGAACCCTATAAAAAACAAAGAATTTGATGCGAGTCAACACCCAGTAATGGGTGTTGACTCGCATCTTCCATTTGTGTCTCCTGATAAATTGCAGGTCAATTACTTGCGTGAAGTATTTAAAAAACCTTTAAATGGTTTACCTGAATCTTTTGGAGACTACTCCAGGTTGGATTCCAGAATAGATCCAAGTCAACAAGTACCCGCAAGTGTTTTATTCGGAATCGTTGAGCGCTCTAAACCAAGCGTTTTATTAACCCAACGGTCTGCTAAGCTTAGAAAACATTCAGGTCAAATAGCCTTCGCAGGTGGCCGTGTCGATAGGGAAGACGCCTCAGAAGTCGAAACTGCACTTCGAGAGGCTAAGGAGGAAATTGGTTTAGATTCTCATTTTGTAGAGATCATGGGAGTCATGCCAAAGTATTTGACCGGCACTGGATATTTGGTTACGCCCGTAGTGGGTTTGATAAGTCCCCATATGTCCTTGGAACTCAACGAGCACGAAGTCACTGAAGTTTTTGAGGTGCCTTTGGAGTTTTTAATGAACCCTGCTCACCATCGTCGTCATTCAAGAGAGTTAGACGGTAGAAGTCGGGAATGGTTCTCCATGCCCTACAAGGACGCAGAGCAAGAGCGCTTTATTTGGGGTGTTACAGCCGGAATAATTAGAAATTTTTATCATTTTTTAATTAAAAATTGATTTTTTAACCCTTGATAGTTATTATGTGAGCATGAGCTTTTTATCGTTGCTTTTTGCTTTTCTAATCGAACAAGTCAGGCCCTTTGGCTACTCTTCCTGGTTACACCATCAAGTAGCAAAGTCCGGGCAGTGGATTCGTTTGCATTTAGATGCTGGTTTAGAGAAACAAGCACTTGCAGCGTGGAGTCTCGCCGGATTTTTACCCACCGTAATTGTTGCTGCAGTATATTGGGCACTGATAGGTTGGGGTAGTTGGTTTTTAGGCTTGATATGGAGCGTCGCAATCTTATATGTATGCCTAGGGTTTAGGCAGTTTAGTCATAACTTTACGCAAATACGAGACGCCTTGGAGTCTGGAAATGAGCAAGAGGCTGCCGATTTATTGACCGCATGGCAAGGATTAGGGCCAAAGGTTTGGAAATCCTCGACACTCATTCGCGTTTTGATTGAACACTCTGTGGTTGCAGCTCATCGACATGTATTTGGAGTTCTTTATTGGTATTGCATCTTGGCATTGATGGGGTTTGGTCCAGCTGGTGCAGTCTTATACAGACTAAGTGAGATGCTTCTTTATATTTGGACAGAACAAAAAGATCTCACAGAAGGAGAAGAAATCGTCAGCAGTGAGGCATTGCTTAATTTGTCTAGGCAGGTGTGGTTTTATATTGACTGGTTGCCCTCAAGACTTACTGCTGTTACCTTTGCAATTGTGGGTAATTTTGAAGAGGCAATTGATGCTTGGCGTTTTCATCTTAATCGCTACGAAAAAACCAATGATGCGGTGATACTCGCAGCTACTGCTGGTGCGCTCAATATTGAATTAGGGGTCACGCCACTTCAAAAAGAAACACTCAAGGACAGTGGTGAGGAACAACCTAACGAGCCGATCTTAGGTCAAACTCCACAAATTGGACATCTTAAATCTGTCGTAGGTCTGTTATGGAGAGGGGTCGTTATGTGGATGCTTATAGTGGCATTATTTAATTTGTCCAGATTATTTGGCTAAATTCATAAAAGATCTAGCTTTTTAGAGCAGCATTTGTTAAAACTATATTTCAAGTTTCAACACTTCTACGCGACCCTTAGACCAAACAATATAACTATCTTCATTCACGGCGTGCCAATGCTCAGCCTCATTATCTGAAGGCTCAGAGGAAATGGTGTTGATTTGATCTTTGAAAAACACTTCAGCATGCGTTTTGGGTGATCCGTAGTAAAGAGTAGGGGATTGGTGGTCGCTTGAGAATCTAAATGCCCAAATTTTCTTACCATCTGTACAACTCGCGGAAATTCTCAACGGTTCGGCGTTGCCGATTTGAGTCATTATTTTCAATACTTTTCGAATTGACTTTTTCATTGCTTTGACTGGATCTTCTTTTAGACCATTTGATAACGCAATCAAAAACAATGCCTCGCTGTCTGTGACACCTTGCCTGTGAGGATAGTATTGGGGATGAATTAGGGACTCAATCTCCTTTCTGCATTCATTCCAATAACCAATTGAACCATTGTGCATAAAAAGCCAATTCTCATAATTAAATGGATGACAGTTACTTCTTGCAACTGATGTTCCTGTAGTGGCTCTTACGTGCGTGAAAAAAAGTCTAGATTTGATCTGCGCCGCAACTGACCTCAGGTTTTGGTCATGCCATGCAGGAAGAATGTCTTTAAATATTCCAGGATTCGGCTTATCGGAATACCAGGCAACACCAAACCCATCCCCATTGGTGCTCCAAATTGACTCTCTTGCTGAGAGACTTTGTTGAACTATCGAATAATCTTGGTCGAATATGATATCTTCAAGGAAAATCTCTGCGCCTGCATAAGCAACCCATCTACACATCTCATTCTCCTAATAGTGTGTTCGTGATAGTTCTTCAAAAAGCTGAGCGTAAATTTTATATCGTTTCGTGCTGATTACGCCTAAATCAACTTGAGCTCGAACTACACACCCCGGTTCGTGAAGGTGGGTACAGTTGTAAAACTTGCATCCCGTAGCGTGTACTTTAAGATCTGGCATGAGAGTACATAGATCACGGGGCTCAATATGATTGAGTCCAAACTCTTGAAAGCCAGGGGAATCAATTAATGCGGTTTTTCTCGCGTTCGACATCCAGTAAAGAGTGGTTGCCGTAGTTGTATGTTTTCCAGACTGAAGAGCTTTTGAGATCTCACCCGTTAAGACATCGGCAAAGGGAACCAGCCTGTTGATCAAAGTGCTTTTACCTGCGCCAGATGGGCCCATAATAAAAGAAATTTTTCCCTCCAATCGTTTGGTAAATTCATGAGAAAGATCCTCTGACCCTTTGAGTGTCAGAGGTAGCACCTCATAGCCCATCTGCGGATAATATTTTAGTTTTTCTAAAGCTTTGTTGAAAGGATCAGTTAAATCTGCTTTATTTAGTGCAATGAAAGCTGGGATTTTTTGCGAGCTCGCTGAAATCAGAGCTCTGGATATTTGGTCCTCAGAGAAGTCGGGATCAGCTGCGACTAGGACTACGATTTGATCGATGTTCGCCGCAAAAGACTTTGTCCTCATCTCGTCGCTACGGTAAAAGAGGTTTCGCCTAGATTGGACACTTTCTATGATTCCAGCGTCCTCAGAGGTACTCCAATTAACTAAGTCTCCAACTACAGCCTGATTTTTCTTGCCCCTAAAGTGACAAATCCTCTTTGATCCATCTGGACTCTCCACCACTGCATGACGCCCGTGAGTAGATGTAACCAGTCCTGATTGGGTCATTGAGTTGAGCTTACAGAAGTATTTGGCAAAAGTTTAAGATTCTAATTTCGCAAGTCGCTGTGAAGCTGGTGGATGAGAGTGATAAAACTTTACAAAAAGTGGGTCAGGTGTCAGGGTTGAGGAGTTGTCTTGATAAAGTTTAAGAAGTGCGCTCTTCAAGCTGAGTGGATTTGCATGCTGCTTTGCAAAAGCATCTGCTTCGAATTCGAACTTCCTAGATCTAGCTGACATGAGGGGGGAGAACAGAAATGTGACCAAAGGCACAAACTCCAAAAACAAGATAAGCGCAAGACCATCGTTAGGACTTGACAGGTTTGGTATAACCCCTAGCCCAGTGTAAAACCAAGTTTGTTCTGAAAGATATCCAAGTGCAGCCAGTCCTACTAAACTCACCAAAAAACTACTGATCATCAATTTTGGAATGTGATGAAGCTTGAAGTGTCCAAGTTCATGTGCAAGTACGGCCTCCATCTCATCTAGGGAGAGTTGTTTCAAAAGGGTATCAAAGAAAACCACTCTCTTGTTGGACCCCATTCCAGTGAAAAATGCATTAGAGTGAGCAGACCTTCTGCTTCCGTCCATTACATAAAATCCTTTGGCAGATAAACCAACTCGGGTCATTAAGTCTGTGACCTTTGATTTGAGTGTTTCGTCCTCAAGAGGGGTGAATTTATTGAACAAAGGCATGATCAGATTAGGGGCTATCCACATTACAAAAAGTTGATAAGCCACCAAGCTGATCCAAGCGATGGCCCACCAGTAAACCCCGCCCACATTCATCAATTTAAGGATGAGCCATAAAATAGGCAAGCCTAAAACACTTCCAACCGCAATACCTTTAAATAAGTCACTGACCCACAAACCAAAAGTCATTTTGTTAAAGCCAAATTTTTCTTCTAAATGAAAGGTTTGCACTAGAGCAAGCGGCATATGAAACAGTCCATTAACAACAGTGAACGCTACCACTAGGGACATTTCTTGGTATATGGAGTCAGATACCCAGTTTCCAATAAGCTCATTAAGCAACGAAAGTCCGCCCAACAAAGTCCAAGATATCAGTAACAATGTATCCAGTATGAGCTCCCAAAATCCCATTTGTGATTTTGCAAGCGTATAGTCAGCCGCCTTTTGATGAGCCTCCAAACTGATAGATTCAGAGAAATTTGTAGGGACTTCGTCTCTGTGTGAGAAAACGCAAATGTTTTGACGCGTATTTAACCAAATTTTAATAATGAGGTTAATCATTAGAGTGGAAGAAAATACGAGGGTAAATATTTGTGTTGAATTCATAACTGGATAGTTTAAAACGAAAACTGAAATAAAGAGTTTTTGTTGAGTTTGATAATGCGAAATTGTATTAACTTAAGCGACAATTGAGATTATGTCTGAACAAATCCCCCCACAACCATCAAACGAATTACTTGACAACAAAGTCAGTGAAAAGTCGACGCTCGTAAAGTCCGATCAAAATTTGATTTGGATAGACTGTGAGATGTCTGGTCTTGATCCGGAAAAAGAAAGATTACTTGAAATTGCGGTTGTTATTACAGGACCGAATTTGACTCCAAGGGTTGAGGGGCCAGTTTTAATTATTCATCAATCCGATACGCTTTTGGCAGCTATGGATTCTTGGAACCAAGGGACGCACAAAAGAAGCGGCTTAATTGATAAAGTCAAAGCATCTGAAACGTCAGAATCTCAAGCAGAGGAGACTCTTCTTGATTTCATAAAGCAATACGTGCCAAAGTCTGCCTCCCCATGTTGCGGTAACACAATAAGTCAAGACAGAAGGTTTTTAGTCAAATATATGCCAAAGCTTGATCAGTGGTTTCATTACCGAAATTTAGACGTCAGTACTTTAAAAGAGTTAGCCAAACGTTGGAGGCCTGAGGTTTATTCGGCTTTTAAGAAGAAACAAATGCACACCGCATTGGCCGATGTACATGAATCTATAGATGAGTTAGAGCACTACCGAAGCCATTTTCTTAAGTTTGATTAAGAAAGATGTGCACTCTACATTTTGATTTGTTTTTTTAATTTCGCCAAATTTGTAGCTTAATAGAGAAATTAACTCGCTATAGGGTTGCTATTTATTGCCCAACATGTAACAATACTCGCTTACTTGCAGAAATTATGTTGATGCAAAGTATGTTGCACATCTGCCTCACACCTTGGACTCATTAAATTGAGTCGATCGCTCTTATCTCAAAGTGCGTTGAACTTTGTCTGAAGGTTGATGTTTATAAACCCTTCAGATGGAGTCGCCTTAGCCTTTTCAGGCCGGCGGAGTAATGCATGAGTGAAAATTTAAATTTAAATGAGCAAGTTGAAGTACTAAGTTTGTCAGTGATTGATGATTCTGGCAATTTAGAAGTTCCAGTTTCCCCGCTCGATAATGTGCTTGAGGCTGTTACTGGTGCTCAAATAGTTGTTGAAAAAAATCCTAAAGAAAATAGTAAAGCTGTTAACACTGAGCCCAAAGCGGTCTCTGAGTTCGAGGCTTTAGGTTTAGCTCCTGAGCTAAACCAGGCTGTTTTTGATCTTGGATACACCAAGCCAACTACAGTTCAATTGCGCGCAATACCTCTTGCGATGCAAGATAAAAGTGAGAACCAATTTAATGACTTAATGGTCTCTAGTCAGACTGGTAGTGGTAAAACTGCCGCATTCTTATTACCTGTTTTGAATACTTTGCTTTCTCAGCAAAAAGAAGAAATTGCACAAGAAGATAGGGAATGGAATGCAAAAGTTGCAGAGGCCTTAGCTAAAGGTGAGCCACAACCTAAGCGCCCTAAGCGTAAAAACCCCTTGGATGCTAGACATTTCAAGCCAGCGGTTCCGGGGGCCTTGGTTTTGTGCCCAACTCGTGAACTTGCACAGCAAGTTGCTCAAGACGCCATAGGCTTGGTTAAGCACTGCAGGGGACTTCGCGTTGCTACTGTGGTGGGTGGAATGCCATATGCAATGCAAATATCTAAACTGCAAAATGCCAATCTCGTGGTCGCAACCCCTGGTCGTTTGATTGATTTGCAAAACTCTCGTCAAATTCAATTGTCAAAAGTTCAGTTCTTGGTGATTGATGAAGCAGACAGAATGCTAGATCTCGGTTTCGCAGATGATTTAGCTCAAATTAATGAGCTGACCCGTGAGCGTAGGCAAACAATGATGTTTAGTGCTACTTTTGCACCGCGCATTCAGCAACTCGCTTCGCGCATTATGCGCAGTCCCCAGCGAGTTCAAGTTGACTCACCACAAGATCGTCATAACAACATTAAACAAGTGCTCTTTTGGGCAGATAGCCCACCCCACAAACGTAAATTGTTAGATCATTGGCTGCGAGACACCACAATTGCACAGGCAATTGTTTTTGCTAGCACTCAAATTGAATGCGATTCGTTAGCTCAAGATCTACAGCAATCTGGCTTTTCCTCGGTTGCATTGCATGGGGCTTTGAGTCAGAGCATCAGGAATAGACGATTGAATGCGCTGAGAGAAGGTCACGTTCAAATATTAGTTGCTACAGATGTGGCTGCCCGAGGTATCGATGTGCCCAGTATCAGTCATGTGTTCAATTACGGACTTCCGATGAAGGCTGAAGACTATGTTCACCGTATTGGTAGAACTGGTCGCGCAGGAAGAGACGGCTTGGCTATTACATTTGCTGAATTTAGAGACCGTCGTAAGATTGTCGACATTGAGCACTTTACTCAACAAACATTAAAGGCCGAAGTTATCCCAGGCTTAGAACCGCAGCCTAGAAGTACTAGACCGCCTGCGCCTGCAAGACGTGGACGTCCTGATTCAAGGGACTCCAGGCGTGGAGACTCTAGAGGTCCAAGCACTGAGCGTTCTTTTGCCAAGCCTGCTAAATCAGGTGCGTGGGTAGCCGATGCTCGCAAACCGTCTTTTGAAGGGGGTGCTTCGTCTGAGCGTAAGGCAGGTACGGGTGCTCCAGGAGGCGGCTTCTCAGGTAGAGGTAGGTCCGCTGACTCAGGGCGCGATCGTCCTGCTTTTAAGCCTAGGTCACCTAGGTAATCCAGATAAACCGCCTATAAAATCAGAGTGGGCACTCACTTGCCTATTTATTCAATTTTTTGGCGGTATTTTTTATTATTTTTTAT
>CAIWAO010000159.1 GCA_903910745.1 uncultured Burkholderiales bacterium | reverse complement strand
TGCCGCAGCATCCAGCGTTGTGAATTGCTCTGAGTTATCCAGTGTTGTTGCATTCAAATTATCTGTGATCCCGTATAAGAAACTTGGCGAAAGTTCATTCAATCCATAACTTGTCGCAAATAGTTGCACTTGGCCATTCACAACTCTTCCTGTTAGACCAAAAAGACCTGTAACGCCTGCAGCAGTTGGAGTATTAGAATTGGCGGTTGCATTGTTGACTAAATTCAATCCATTAGTAATGTCGTAGTCAAGAGTCCATGTGCCATTGGTTAATACCCATTTTTGTAGGCCACCTTCGCCCAAACCTGCAGCATTTGCAGAGCCATTTTTGGGTTGCCCGCTATCAGCAACATACATAACGCTTGAACTGGCCATAAAATACTGTTCAGGACTAAGATAAACAAAACTTCCAATTCGTGGATTATTGACTCCATTTGCTAAAGTGGAGGTTAAATTAATAGAGCCGTTATTTCCCTTTGAAGATAGTGATGTTGCCGGCGGTGTGATGTGTGTTGTTATCAAGTTCGTCGAAGATGTTGGAAGCCCCCCGGAGGAATTTGTTAACGTACTGACATTCGTATAGTTTTGTGCACCCCCGCTTGGCGGATTATAGTCACGGGAAACGAACAGCGTGTTGCCATTACCGCTATTGATAATCGAAACAACGCGAGTATTGGTTGTATTGTCTATACCGGTTGCAGTAGTTGAGCCAAGCGTTGTATAGAAAACCCCCTGAGTGGATGTGTCTGAATTTGTTGCGCCTTGGCCTGAGATATAGAATGACGTACCATCGACGGTTGCAACGCTGCGAGGATTGTTTTGATTGAATACCCCCGTAAGCTGGGTACTGGTGTCAACACTGCCATTGGCGCCTATTAGCGCAACAACCCGTGATACAGTTGTGACAGGGGTGCCTGTTTGGTTAGCAGCGGTAAGGCTAGTGGTCTGACCAAGGGCCGTCGCCCCATAGGTAGATAGAGGTGCAGTATTAAAATCATTCGCATTCACACCGTAACCCATGATCGTGAGGTAGCGACCGTCCACAGACTGCTGCAAAATTCCTTCCGAGGCTGAACCATATTCTCCGGATATAGCTGAGTTTAACCCGCTAGTTGTCTGAGGAAGGGTAAAAATACCATTTGCTGTTGCAGATGTCCCATCCGAGCTTAGGTCGAATTGCTGCAACACGATGGGAGCAGCGGTATCCAATCCACCACCATTATAGGATGATACGGTACTGATCACGAGATCACCTGCTGTAAAGGAAGTGATGTCGGCCATCGCCGTTTGCGCAGCAAAAAGTGAACCAATAAGCAAAGCTGCCGATTGAACTGAAAGGTGAAGTTTAGACTTACGATATGGTTGCATATTTATTTTCCGGCACAAATTTATATTGGTTTTATTCGTGAAAAAGTGAATGATTAAGATTTACGACGGCGAACAATAAAGCCCATTAACCCCAGTCCACTCAGCAACATCCCAAACGTTTCTGGTTCTGGTACGGCTGAGGGGGAGCCTATCTCAAGTCCGCTAGCAGATAAAAAAGCACCGTTTGTCCCAATCACACTCTTTTGTGTAATTGTGGAATTATTCAAACCAGCTGAATTATCAAAAGTAGCTATTGGACTGCCGGTATCTGCACCGAAAGATACGCTGGCTATGAGTGTGGCAGCAGAAGTGGATCCATTGAATATGTTGACCATGTCCGCCGTCTGACTTAATCCATAGTTTGCGCCGCTACCATCATTGTATGTACCAACAATAATATTTGAGGGAACATTATTTCCGAACCATGCTTTTTCGAAATTTGAGATAATTGTGCTAGAGCTTGCAGCGTTGTTCTGACTTTCAACAAAAATCACTGATTGTCCTGCTGCTATAGATTGAGAGCCATTAAGTGTTAAAGCCGCAGCACCAAAAGTTTTGTTGGTTCCGGTAAGGTTACCAATAGAGATTGTGTTTCCTGATGCATATGGATTTGTTGTATTGGATGCTGCATGGTTATCTAGCATCGACCATCCTGTAATGTCTACTGATGATGAACCTGTGTTTGTAAGTTCAAACCAGTCGGCACTGTAAGTGCTACTGCTGCTGCTACCGTATGGATCCACTTCAGTTATAACCATATCAGCGTAAGAATGGGTGGCGAAGCAAGTCAAAAGAGCGGCAAAGAGCAGAGAAGAGTTTATTTTTAATGGCTTCATTTTTCGACTTTCAGAGATTTATCATTGAGCCATTATAAAAAAAGATTAAGTCATATGTTATTGAAAGAAATACCTAAAGATAGACTGAATAGATCAATAAAAATGACAAAACGATTAAATAGCGGTCTATAGAAATGCAGTTCTAACGCGATAGAGATAATTATTGAATACTTCTATTGTTTATAATTATCAATGAGTTAAATATATTAGATTTAATCAGTTGTGAGGTCTATGAATGAATTCCAAGATTAGAATCCATAGATGTATTGTCGCTTAGTTAAATTTAGAAAATGGACCAATCAACAACGCATAAAAATCGTTGAGGATTGGCCTACTTTCCGAAGGATCGATTTCGATCGAAACTGGATTAATGATGTTCTCTGTGTTCTCTATGTTCTTGACGACGATCCTGACGTCTGTCGTGACGCCTATCCTGACGATGATCCTGCCTGCGGTCCTGACGGTGTTCTTGACGGGCGGATTGACCTCCGTGGTCCTTATCTTCCGCAAATGCGGCGTTAGAAAAACTAACAGCAAGCAAACTGCCCAGAACAAAAGCTAACAATGATTTCTTCATGATCTTCTCCTGATAATTAATTTTAATAAATTCTTGTTACAGTTCCATAAACGCTTGT
>CAIWAO010000158.1 GCA_903910745.1 uncultured Burkholderiales bacterium | reverse complement strand
TTTGAGCGTGTAGCGTGTGCAATGTGTGTGTAATGGAGGCGCGGGCCGGAGTCGAACCGACCTACACGGATTTGCAATCCGGTGCATAACCGCTTTGCTACCGCGCCGTAATGCTGATCATCTGATAAAAAAGGGAAGCAAAAGCTTCCCTTTTAGAGATATGGAGCGGGAAACGAGGCTCGAACTCGCGACCTCAACCTTGGCAAGGTTGCGCTCTACCAACTGAGCTATTCCCGCGTAGATCAGTATTGTACCCTATCTAATCTAACTGTGCATTCTATTTGGTAACTTTAATTCCAATTAATGCTTAACTGCCGTTGATTCAGTTTTGCCGGATTCTGCAGCTACAACTTGCGTGGCCAATTCCTCTTCGGTCAAAGGGGTTGGCATCCTGACCAAAGCGATTTCAAGTGCTTTATCTATCCACTTTACAGGAATGATCTCCAATCCGTTTTTGACATTCTCGGGGATCTCTTGTAGGTCTTTAACGTTTTCTTCGGGGATAAGTACGGTTTTAATTCCGCCACGTAGAGCTGCTAAAAGCTTTTCCTTAAGCCCGCCGATCGCAGTGACTTCACCTCGAAGAGTGATTTCACCCGTCATTGCCACATCGCTTCGAACTGCAATACCAGTCATCGTTGAAACAATAGCAATTGTCATAGCAACGCCTGCACTCGGACCGTCCTTTGGAGTTGCGCCATCAGGTACGTGAATATGAATATCCTTTTTCTCAAAGGCCTCGTCTTTAATACCCAAGATCTTTGATCTTGAACGCACAACAGTTCGCGCGGTTTCAACAGACTCCTTCATCACGTCACCAAGTGAGCCTGTGCGACTGATAACCCCTTTACCAGGCATGATTGCTGATTCAATGGTAAGTAAGTCCCCACCCACCTCAGTCCAGGCTAACCCTACAACCTGACCGACTTGGTCTTGTTGCTCAGCGCGACCGTAGTTGTACTTTCTAACGCCTAGGAAGTCATTAAGATTTTCTGGAGTGACTTTAATCTGCGCCTTCATCTCTCCCAACTGAATTGCCTTTACTACCTTGCGGCATACCTTTGAGATTTCGCGCTCTAGGGAACGAACTCCAGCCTCGCGGGTGTAGTAACGTACCAAATCAATCATCGCCGCCTCAGAAATACTTAACTCATTTTCCTTTAAACCATTATTTGTTAACTGTTTAGGGAATAGGTATTTTTGGGCGATATTGACTTTTTCATCTTCAGTGTAACCAGAGAGTCTAATGACTTCCATCCTATCCAAAAGTGCGGAAGGAATATTCATTGAGTTGGATGTTGCAACAAACATTACATCACTCAAATCAAAATCTACTTCAACGTAATGATCATTGAAGGTGTGATTTTGTTCAGGATCCAAGACCTCTAGCAAAGCACTGGATGGGTCTCCCCTAAAGTCTGATCCTAACTTGTCAATCTCATCAAGTAAGAAAAGTGGATTACGAGCACTTACCTTGGTCAAGCTTTGCAGCACCTTACCCGGCAGGGCCCCAATGTAGGTTCTCCTATGTCCACGAATTTCTGCTTCGTCGCGCATTCCGCCAAGCGCCATGCGAACATATTTCCTGCCCGTTGCCTTTGCAATGGATTGACCAAGGGATGTCTTACCTACCCCAGGTGGCCCAACCAGACAAAGAATAGGAGCTTTTAGCTTGTCAACTCGTTTTTGTACAGCAAGATACTCAAGTATCCTGTCCTTGACTTTTTCAAGCCCGTAGTGGTCCTCATTAAGTACCTCCTCAGCATAGGGGAGATCGTGTTTAATCTTGGTCTTCTTCGCCCATGGCAAGTTCACCAAAACATCAATATAGTTACGAACAACAGTCGCCTCAGCTGACATGGGAGACATTAGCTTTAATTTCTTTAACTCACCCTCAGCCTTTTTACGCGCATCGGCAGGCATTTTGGCAGCTTTTATTTTCTTCTCTATCTCTTCTATATCAGCGCCTTCTTCGCCCTCTCCTAGCTCCTTTTGAATGGCTTTAACTTGCTCATTCAAATAGAAATCGCGCTGATTCTTCTCCATTTGTCGCTTCACTCTGGAGCGGATCTTTTTATCAACATTCAATATATCAACCTCACGTTCAAGCTGAGTGAAGAGGTTTTCTAAACGAGCTTTAACGCTGGAGAGATCTAAAATAATTTGTTTGTTATCAAGCTTGAGCGGTAAATGTGCAGCAATAGTGTCGGCAAGTCTTCCCGGATCATCTATGCTAGCAATCGAGGTCAATATTTCAGGTGGGATTTTTTTGTTCAGTTTGACATACTGATCAAACTGCTGCATGACGGCTCTGCGAAGTGCCTCAATTTCGTTTTCACCCTTAACACTATGATCAAGCTCAATGGGCGTAACGTTTGCACTGAAATGAGATTCGCCCTCTTCAATTTTGTTGACCAAGGCTCTTTGTTGGCCTTCAACTAATACCTTGACTGTACCGTCCGGTAGTTTAAGCATCTGAAGGATGGTTGAGACACAACCAACCTCAAACATATCATCTACAGCTGGCTCATCTTTGGCAGCAGTTTTTTGGGCTACCAACATAATCCTACGCTCTGCAACCATTGCAGACTCTAGGGCCTTAATACTTTTAGGGCGCCCAACGAAAAGTGGGATGACCATGTGTGGAAATACAACCACGTCTCGAAGTGGCAATAAGGGTAAGTCAATTGGCTCTGGGGGAAGGGATACTTGTCCGGACATGGTTTATTTCCATTTAAAAATGAGCCTAGGTGAATCAAATCCTAAAAAGATTTCACCCCACTGTTCATGGTTATGCAATTAAGCCTTTTTAGCTGCCTCTCGGTACACCAACAAAGGTGCCTTGTTCTCTTCAATGGTGGATTCCTCCACCACTACTTTTTCTACATTACTTGCACTTGGTAAATCAAACATGGTGTCGATTAACGAATGTTCAAGTATGGATCTGAGTCCCCTTGCACCTGTTTTCCTAGCAAGTGCTTTTTTAGCAATCGCTTTTAATGCAAGAGGTCGAATCTCAAGCTCCACACCCTCCATGTGAAGGAGTTGAGCGTATTGTTTGAGTAGAGCGTTTTTAGGCTCAGTCAGAATCTGTACCAATGCATCCTCGGTCAACTCATCAAGGGTTGCTACGACTGGCAACCTTCCAACAAGCTCGGGGATCAAACCAAACTTAATTAGGTCTTCGGGCTCAACGTCACCAAAGACTTGAGTAAGAGTTTTTTCTGCCTTAGTTCTAACCACGGCTCCAAACCCGATACCTGAGGTATCTGTTCGGTTTTGAATGACCTTCTCCAATCCAGCAAAAGCACCACCACAAATAAACAAAATATTTGTGGTGTCAACTTGCAAGAAATCTTGATTGGGGTGCTTTCTTCCGCCCTGTGGAGGAATGCTTGCCATGGTGCCCTCAATCAGCTTTAAAAGTGCTTGTTGAACACCCTCTCCAGAGACGTCACGTGTGATGGATGGGTTGTCAGATTTTCTAGAAATCTTATCTATCTCATCTATATAGACAATTCCTTTTTGTGCTCTAGCAATATCGTAATTGCAGTTTTGCAAGAGTTTTTGGATGATATTTTCAACGTCTTCACCAACGTATCCGGCCTCAGTAAGTGTTGTTGCATCTGCCATCACAAATGGAACATCCAACATCCTTGCAAGCGTTTGTGCAAGCAGTGTCTTACCTGAGCCTGTTGGACCAATTAACAAAATATTGGTTTTTGTAAGCTCAATATCCTCTTTCTTTGCAGTTTCTTTGTGCTTCAACCTTTTGTAGTGGTTGTAAACAGCAACAGCCAATGACCGCTTTGCCACTTCTTGACCAATGACGTAATGGTCTAAATTGTTTTTGATCTCAAGTGGAGTCGGTAAATCGCTACGGTGAGTACCATCGGTTTTCTCGCTCGGCACTTCATCACGAATAATGTCATTGCACAAATCAATGCATTCATCGCAAATAAATACAGATGGACCTGCAATAAGTTTTTTGACCTCATGCTGACTCTTGCCGCAAAAGGAACAATACAAGGTCTTTTCTCTGGGGTTGCCTTTTTTATCGGCCATTCATTTCCGCCTATTTCAAATTTGAAACCAAATGATAACTAAATTTAGCCTAAAACCGGCCACTTTTGAAATAAAGCAGGAATCGTGCAAGTTTTAGAGCCTATTTAGCGCTTTCAACACATTATCAGGGTCGTTTGGAGATCACCTGATCAACTATTCCGTACTCTTTGGTCTCCTCAGCTGTGAGGTAAAAGTCACGTTCAGTGTCTAAATTGATCTTCTCTAATGGCTGTCCGGTGCGCTCAGCAGTGATTTTATTGAGCTGCTCACGGGTTTTCAAAATCTCACGCGCAGCAATCTCAATCTCAGTGGCTTGACCTTGAGTTCCACCTAAAGGCTGATGAATCATAACTTTGGAGTTAGGTAAGGCAAATCTTTTGCCCTTCTCGCCAGCTGCAAGCAAAAAGGCACCCATGCTTGCCGCCATTCCTATACAAAGCGTGGAGACATCTGGTTTAATGAAGTTCATCGTATCAAAAATAGCCAGTCCGGCGCTAACGGAACCTCCGGGAGAGTTGATATAAAGGGAGATATCTTTATCTGGATTCTCGCTCTCTAGGAAGAGCAATTGAGCAACAACTAAGTTAGCAGTCTGATCATTGACAGGTCCAACTAAAAAAATCACTCTCTCTTTAAGCAGGCGGGAATATATGTCGTACGAGCGCTCACCTCGGCCAGACTGCTCTATCACCATTGGTACTAAACCCAATGCTTGGGTATCTAAGGTACTCATAATTAAACTCCGTTTTCAAAAATTTAAGCTGACTGTTGTTCCATTAATTCGTCAAATGAAACAGCTCGCTCAGAAACTTGCATTTGAGCAAGAATGAAATCTGTGACGTTGTTCTCAATTACCCATGACTCTACCTCAGCCATGCGGCGGTTGTCTCTGTAATACCAACTTGCAACTTCGCTTGGTTTTTCATAGCTAGAAGACATTTCTTCAATCTGGTTTTTGATTTGCTCTTTGGTTGCATGAAGCGCGTGCTTACGAACGAGTTCACCGATTACCAAGCCCATTTTTACTTGTCGCTCAGCCTGGGGGCGAAAGATTTCCTCAGGGATTGGGGCTTTCTCAGCGTCCTTGATACCGCGTTGCTTGAGCTCCGCCCTGGCTGCCTCGACTTGTCTATCAATCTCTGATTGAACAATAGATTTAGGTAAATCTAGTTGAGCATTGTCAATAAGTGCATCAAGTGCTGCACTTTTATTTTTCTTAAGCAATCGGGCCTTGACCTCTAACTCTAGGTTTCTTCTGACCTCAGCCTTCAAACCATCTACTGTTCCCTCAGGTACGCCTAACGATTTGGCAAAAGCATCATTAAGCTCAGGCAAGTGAGATGCTTCAACCTTTTTAACGGTAACCATAAAGTCCGCGGTTTTGCCCGCAACCTCACGGCCATGATAGTCTGCAGGAAACTCAAGCGGAAAGGTTTTGCTCTCTCCAAGTTTCATACCGTGCACTGCATCATCAAATTCCTTGAGCATGCGACCTTCGCCTAAAACAAATTGAAAGTCTTCAGCTTTACCACCTTCGAATGTTTCGCCATCAATTCGACCTTCAAAGTCGACGGTTACTCTGTCTGTGCTTTCAGCCTTGGCATCCAAGCCGCGAAGAGTGTATGTGCGTTTTTGGGACTTTAATATGCCAATGGTCTTTTGCAAAGACTCATCTGAGACCTCGCAGGTTAGTTTCTCAACCTTGATTTGAGAAATATCGGACACCGTAACCTCTGGGTAAACCTCAAAAAGTGCGTCAAAAGACAATTGCCCCTCGGCAGCACCCTCAGATTCGCTGATCTTCGGAGCGCCTGCAACACGCAACTTAGCCTCGTTTGCTGCTGATTGGAAAGCTTCACCTACTTTATCATTCATCACTTCGTAATGAACTGAATAGCCATAACGTTGAGCAACGATGTTCATTGGGACTTTGCCAGGCCTAAAACCATCAATTTTGACTTTTCTGGCTAGGCGTTTTAGCCTCGTATCAACTTCATTTTGGATCACTTCAACCGGCAAAGTTAAAGTCATCTTGCGCTCAAGTTTTTCGAGGGTTTCTACGTGGATTGTCATGTGAATTTTCCTAATTAATAATTTACCCACTCTTGTGTGTGAGTAATATATCTGGTGCGCGGGGGGGGACTCGAACCCCCACAGTATTTCTACCGTCAGGACCTAAACCTGGTGCGTCTACCAATTTCGCCACCCGCGCAGGTTATCAAAATAATAACGGGCGGTCTACTTTTGCAAACCACCCGTTTGAAATCGGTCAACCCTAAATTCTACCCCCTTGTGCGCCGAAATACGAATGCCTTGGGTCTAAAATCCACATCAGTCCTGTTGTTAAGACAAAAAAGGCCTCAACTTTGGACTTTAAATGCTAAAAAAAATACAAAATTAAAAATGTTTTCTTTTTTTATTACCTGAACCTACCCCTATTTATGATCAATCAGGCAAAAGCCCTAAAGGTTGACCACTACGAGAACTTTCCGGTTGCATCTTGGCTGTGTCCAAGACATTTGCGCTTTCCAGTGAGCGTCATTTATCATTTTGCTCGAACAGCAGATGATCTAGCAGATGAAGGGCAATCAAGTGCTGCACAAAGATTAATCGATCTCTCAGAATTTCGCTCGGACCTTAACCACTGTGTAACAGATGCAAATAATATGTCCAGCGCCTCAGGCCTACAACAGTCCTACTTAGAAAGGTCCAAATGGCCCCAAATCTTCAAACCTTTATGCACCGTCTTGAGGGAGTATCAAATACCTAGTGCATCGCTTTTTCTATTATTGGATGCTTTTGAACAAGACGTGATGTACTCTCATCATGAAAGACGCTATAAAAACCGTGAAGAATTGATGGCCTACTGTCAAAAATCAGCGGCTCCAATCGGCAGAATTATGATGCATCTTTTCGGAGAGAGTAAGCCAGATGACCTCCTCAAAAGTGATTCAATTTGTTGCGCCTTGCAACTTATTAATTTTTGGCAAGATATCAGCCTAGATATACCTAGAAAAAGGTTTTACTTGCCTGAGGCCTCAACCATTGAGGATGAAATTGATTTTGCAAAAAAATTAATGCAAGACGCAGCCTCGCTTGCACTGTCTGTGCCGGGTCGAGCTGGTTGGGAGCTTCGTTTTGTGGTTCAGGGGGGAATGCGGATTATTGACAAATTGGAGCGCAGCAATCCGGTCAAGAAAAGGCCCAAAATTACAAGGTTAGACTATGCATTGATAGCATGGAGATGTTTGTTCAAGAAACATTTCTTTGCCCATTGAAAAACCCAGACTAACTTTAATTAAGTCTATTTATTTTTTATGACACCTCAAGAGTACGTTCAACAAAAAGCATCCTCATCGGGGAGTAGTTTTTATTATGCTTTTTTATTTTTACCTCAAAATAAGCGCTCTGCAATAACTGCTTTTTATGCATTTTGCAGAGAGGTTGATGACGTTGTAGATGAGGTAAGCGACACAGATGTTGCATCTCAAAAACTTAATTGGTGGAGAAATGAAGTCATTCAGTCCTTCAACGGAAATCCAAATCACCCAGTCATGCAAGCATTGATACCTTGTTGCAATGAGTTTCAAATTACTCAAAACCACCTGTTGTCAGTCATTGAGGGGTGTCAAATGGATCTGGTACAAACAAGGTATCTTGATTTTCAAGCACTCAGCAAGTACTGCTACCTTGTTGCATCTGTTGTGGGAGAGGTTTCATCCCTGATTTTTGGATCCACACAGCCTAGCACAACCGAATACGCCCATAAATTAGGGCTCGCCTTTCAGTTGACCAACATCATCCGTGACGTTGGTGAAGATGCTTTACGTGGAAGAATATATTTGCCAATAAATGAATTACAACAATTCGATGTCAAAGCTCATGAGATTTTGCAACGCATAAATTCAGATCGGTTCACAAAATTAATGCAGTTCCAGTGCGACCGAGCTAAGGGCTTGTATAGGGAAGCCTACGCTTTGTTAACTGAACAAGACAAAAGAGCTCAGAAACCTGGTCTGATGATGGCAAGTATATATAGCAAACTCCTAGAGGAAATTGAACAAGACGGGTTTCCTGTTCTGAATCACCGGGTATCTTTAACTCCTTTGCGAAAGTTTTGGCTAGCTTGGAGAGTTCAAGCCTTGGGAAGATTTTGAAAACAGTTTGGATCATTGGGGGCGGTTGGGCCGGAATTAGTGCGGCAGTCCAAGGAACTGAATTGGGCCTTAAGGTCGTATTATTTGAGGCTAAAAAAGACCTTGGCGGCAGAGCAAGGACGGTTAAGCTACCGTCCATGCAAATTGACAACGGTCAGCATATTCTTTTGGGAGCCTACCAAGAGACCTTGGCCCTTATGCGCAAAGTGGGCTTGGATCCTCAAGCTCTTTTGCACCGACACCGACTAGATCTTAGAGGGGTTGATGGTAGGGGATTCAAACTTCTTGGCTACTCCTGGCTTCCTAGTTCCGTACAGTTCATCTTAGGCACCTTATTTTGTAAGGGCTGGAGTGCGGCGGATAAATTTTCTCTCTTCTCAAAAGCGCTAAGTTGGGCAACTTCAAAATTCAATTGCGAACCCACTCTATCAGTCAAAGACCTAAGTGAGGGTCTTACTGATCATGTCCAGGAATGCCTCATCACACCACTTTGCTTGGCTGTTTTCAATACACCCCCAAGGGATTCAAGCGGGCAAGTGTTCCTAAGGGTACTGCATGACGCACTCTTTTCAGGCAAAGACAGCTCAGACCTCTTAATCCCAAAATCTGATATGGGTGATTTATTACCAGAGGCTGCACACAGATGGCTAATCTCTAAAGGGTGCGAGGTCAGACTCGCTGAGCGAATAAATGAGTGTCCAATCCCTAATACAGTAACTGGGTCAACTCAAATTAATAATGGAGTTGATGCAGTCATTTTGGCATGTGATGCGACTTCTGCTTGCTCACTGATAGAGCCAATTAATAGTAATTGGGCCAATCAGTGTAGAACACTTGAACACACCCATATTTCGACAACTTATATTCAATGTGATGATACTGATTTCACTCAATTAGCTCGGCCCATCTTAATGCTTGAATCTGACACGGGATCATCAAGCAAAGTCACAAAACCAGCGCAATTTGTTTTTGACAGAGGATTTCTGTTCAAAAATAATGCTGATCAATTTAAAGCCTCTACAAATAAAGGTGTTCTTAGTTTTGTTTCAAGCTTTTCTACCATATCAAACGAATTGATCTCTGAGGCTGTTTTAAACCAAGCAAAGAATGAGTTAAAACTCAGGGATATCAAAGTTATTGGGACAATTTCAGAAAAAAGGGCTACCTTTTGTTGCACCCCAGGTCTGATTCGCCCTGCTCAACAAATAACGCAGAGAATTTGGGCTTGTGGGGACTATTTAGAGGGCCCCTACCCTTCAACGTTAGAAGGTGCAGTCATTTCTGGAAAGGAAGTCATTAAAAAGATGCTTAATCAAAGCGCTCAACTAAGCCAATGACCCTAAAAAAAGAAATAATTTTCCATGATTAATCTCTAATTTTCACGAAGGTAGGGGAAAATACCAAAATGAAATTTCTAAAACCCCGATTTAATCCAGAACCCAAGTACTTTCACGGCCAAAGCAACAAGACCGCTGTATTATTTTGTAATCTAGGTACTCCTGATTCACCTACTCCTCCAGCGCTTAGAAAGTACTTAGCACAGTTCCTAAGCGATCCAAGGGTAGTGGAAATTCCAAGGTGGATTTGGCTGATCATCTTACATGGAATTATTTTAAGAACCCGTCCGGCTCGCTCAGCTGTTAAGTACGCCAGCATTTGGACAAGTGAGGGCTCGCCGCTCAAATTTTGGACGCAGCGACAAGCCCAAGCTCTAGAGACAAAACTGAATGAAGCGAATTCCGACTCCGAGATCGAAAACAAACTGATTGTTCGTTATGCAATGAGGTACGGTGCTCCTAGTATTGAGTCCGAGCTTGAAAATCTCAAAGACCAAGGTGTCACACGTGTATTAATTTTGCCTGCCTATCCCCAGTACTCGGCAACGACAACTGCAAGTCTCTTTGATAGCGTTTTTTCTTGGGGCAGAAAAAGTCGCCAACTTCCAGAATTTCGATTTGTAAATCACTATCACGATCACCCAAGCTACATCCATGCACTCGCTGCTCAAATTCAATCTCACTGGACCGCAAATGGCCGAAGTGAAAAACTCTTAATGAGCTTTCACGGAATCCCAGAGCGCTCCTTGATGCTTGGAGACCCTTACCACTGCGAGTGCCATAAAACGGCTAGGCTACTTGCTGAAGAATTAGGGCTTAGTAAAGAGGAGTACATCGTCACCTTTCAGTCTCGTTTTGGAAGAGCTAAGTGGCTAGAGCCATATACAGAACCAACTGCCAAGGCACTGGCAGAAAAAGGCATTCACAGCTTAGATGTTGTGTGTCCTGGCTTCACAAGTGATTGTCTTGAAACGCTTGAAGAAATAGCTATGGAAGTTAAAGAAACATTTCTTCATGCAGGAGGAAAACAGTTCAATTACATTTCCTGCCTTAATGACTCTGAGCAATGGATAAGAGGGCTCTCTGAAATCGTCAATGACCACATTCTTGGATGGCCACAGAGCGGTACAAAAAATGCAAATGAACGAGCACTCTCAAAGCAAAATGCCCTCGCTATTGGGGCAAAGGATTAAGTCTGACTCTAATGACTTTTTAAGAACTTTGATTAATTACCGGACGTACTTGGTGTAACTGTCGAGGTATTAGAAGGTGTAAGAGATGAGTTATTTGTATTCGTTGGGGTAGCCGCTGATCCTGCAGATGAGGACGCATTGTTGGACACACCCACAGGTGTTGGGGTCTGAGCAGTTTTAGGCTTTTGCTCGTTAGAGCTGGCACCAGAGTTGGGCGCTGATGTACTACCAGAAGACGAAGTGTTATTTAGTTTTGTATTAACGGACCCAGGGGAACTTGTTGATCCAGCAGGGGCAGCATTCAACGGAGTTTGATTACCTGGGGTAGCAGATGAGCCGGCGGTAGCCCCAGTCGCAGGTTGGTCATCTGTTTTAGGGGCGCTCTCTGAACTAGATGTGCTTGTAGGTTCTGGAACAACTTGCAAAGGAGGCGGAGCTTCGGCATGCTCCTCAGCATTTTTTTGAGCAAAGTATGCTGCAACACCAAGTGCAAGTAAAAACAGAATAGCTATCTTTAATAGATTTGAAATTGTGCTGCTTGATTCAGATACTTCAGCTTCAGGGGGAGCAATGGAGGGCGAAGTAGCTACAGGAACTTCAGACTGCACTTTGGGCTCTGATGTGTCCGCAGGTTCATTAAGCTGGGGCTTAATTATGGAAGTTTGAGGCAAAGAGTTTTCTTCTTTTATCCCATTTTTACCCAAATGCTCAGGCTCAGTTAGTGAATCATGATCGTTTTGAAGTTCACTTTGCTCTGGGGGTTGCGCCAAAAAGTGCAAGACTTCACTTCGCATTGTTAAACTTTGAACTCCAGGAACCAAAATTGGCACCCGAGGCGCACTCTCGTGTGATGCATCGCTGGAGTTTGGGTTGTTTAAATCGGGGATGGACAGAGAATCATCATGACTAATAAGTTCACTCTCATTCAAAGTTGAATGACTCAAGTTAGCGTGAGAAGAATCAACATTTAAAGCTTGATCCAACTGCTCATCCTCAGGTTCAGTGACTAACGCATGTCGACCTAACAATTGATCTTCGGTAACGCCTAATATTTGAGCTACTTTTCTTGCTGCAGTGAGCTTAACATTTTCGCTGTAAAAAGAACTAGAGCCACCCTCTTCTAATTGCTTGACTTGTTTAATTGAGAGGCAAGCCCTAGAAGCAAGTTCCCCATGGGACCACCCCAAAGTATCACGACTTTGCCTCAAAAAGGATCCGTCGATGTTTAGCGGATCTGACATGGGGTAGTAGGCTCCTTAGTTTTTGTTGATTACTTGACCAACAACAATTCGCCTTTAATGGAGGCACCCTTTTGAACAGACAAAGTCTGATAAACAACATGTCCATCAACTGTGGCAGAAGATGTAACAATTAATTCGCTACAAGTTGCAGTCCCAGAGAACTTACCCTTGATATGCAAACTAGAGCATGTGACTACTCCCTCTACTTGTCCTCTTGAACCTATGGTCAATTCGTCTACTTGAACTTGCCCATTAAGAGAGCCTTCTACGTGAATAGCACCTTTTGCAGAGATTTCGCCCCTGAAGGAGAACCCCTCACTCAGTATTGAGGGTTTATTTGAGTTTGATGAGATGATGTCCATCATGATAGTGTTACAAGATTAGAGTGTTGAGGGAATGCAATTCAATTTTTTAAGAGAGAATTTGAGGATCGAAACAAAATGTGTTGATTGAAAATTACTTTTTTTTAAGACTAGCTTTTTTTTACAATTCTACAAAACTGGGCTTGATGTTACTGTGCATTTTGCTGAATTTGTTGAACATACTGTGCAGTTCGGATCACTTTTTGCGGATTTACTGGATATCCACCCACCAAAATTTCCAAATGCAAATGCTTTCCGGTTGAAACTCCAGTGTTTCCAATTTTCCCGATAACATCATCCATCGTTACTTTGTCGCCTACTTTGACAGAAATTCCAGACAAATGAGCATACAAGGATTCGACACCATTTGTATGACGAACAACGACAGTATTTCCATAGGTTGAATGAAATTCAGCCATCACTATTATGCCAGGCTTGACGGGATGAACTTTATCATCGTTTGTTGCTGTTAACAAATCCACACCGGTGTGAAAGTGGGGGATCCCAGTAACAGGATGCTTTCTGATACCAAAATCTGATGAAACACTATAATTAACTATAGGCATATTCGTAGGTAGTGCATACAAGACCTCACGCAAGGCCCTATTCGTGGACAACTCATCGGCAACCTTACCCCTAAGCAATGGATTATCCGAGAGTGTGTTGTCAGGCGTCAAACCTCCATGAGCGGAGTTTTGTTGAATAATTTTCACAATCTTTTCAGTCAATCCAGTCGAGTCGAGTTGAGACTTCATTGTGTCGTTTTCTTGAGTAACGGCAACCATTGAGGTATCCACAAATCTGCGAATACTCATATCCCTGTCTCTAATGGTTTGAGCCAAAGAGACCATCTGATCTTCACTCAGTTGAACGTCTTGGACTTCCCGACCGTCCAATGAACTATTCAAAAGTGCACGGTAAACTTCTTCGTGTGAATGCGCTAACCTAGCCCTACTTGTAAATAAGTTGATGCTAGTCCCGGCCAGGAAAAAAATGGTCAGTATCATCACGCCGCTGGTGACCATTACTCCTCTTACAAAAAGCCTTTGTAAATTGGCTGGTATGTTTAAATACCGAAGATCTCCATTTTGCTCAAGAATGATTCGCGCATCTTGATATTGTCTAGTCCAGGACTGCACCAAAAAGCGGGTGAATACCTGCAATTTGGCGGGGACCTCTCCTAGGATTTTCATAATCTGATGCTCGTTTGCGACTTTTCACTTAACCCGCTTGTGGGGGAGTGTTGGTCGCTGGGCGATTAGGATTAGCAGCGCTAACAGCAGTTGGGGTAGCTGGTGCGGCGGCTGGAGCAGTTGAAGCTTGTGTAGCAGCTGGGGTGGCAGCTTGGGTGACTGCAGCATTCGCCGCAGGAGCTTGATTTTGAGAAGCGGCTACCTCAGCGCGCAATTCACCAGCGTCCTGGCTGAGTGAGCCCTCAATTTCTCCACCCTTTTCAATTTCGATCTCTGAGTAATGGACCTTACCTGCGATCTTACCTGTTGAGCGAACAATTAAGTTCTTCTCACTGATGATTGTGTTATGCAATTGACCACGAACGTCAATTACTTTTGCTGAAACTCTGCCAGTGATTCGGCCAGTAGGGCCAATAAGAACTTCCTCAGCAGTTAAATCTCCTTCAATCACGCCGTTGATAACAGCTTTAGAAGGAACGGTAAATGTACCCTTGACGACAACTCCGTCGCCAATGACTACGCTCTCAAGTGAATCAGATTGATTGGACATAGTTGTCTCCTTGACATAATCTTATCAAATAAATGCTATTAATTAAGTTTTATACTGAACTAGTTGATTTTATTAGTCTTTTTTAGATATTTTTGCAACACATGATAGAAACACTGAGAAGCAAAAAAAGAATTAATCAAGC
>CAIWAO010000157.1 GCA_903910745.1 uncultured Burkholderiales bacterium | reverse complement strand
GAAGGAGAAAGTTGTTATGTACTGAATATCTGCTGGCAAGGGTCCAATAAGGTCAATTTCTGGGACAGAAAGAATTTCTGGTATTTGTTGAAATCCGATTGCTACTTCCCCTCTTTTAACGCTGTTGCCAACGGGCTCACCTTGTATGACTTTGGTTTTTGATTTGATTTCTTCGGTGATGCCCATTTCTTTAAAAAGTTGGGCCAAGTAAGCACCGCTCGGCCCAGTTGAATAGGCTAGTGAAGGTGTACTTAAGAGAAGTTCTTTAAGATCGTCTTTGTTTTTAATAATAGGTCTGGGGGATCCTTTTGCAATACCAATACCAATACCTGAGCTGACATAATCAATTTTGCTGCTTGCAATAAGCTTTCCTTGAAGAGCTAGCGAGTCAATGCTCTTAGAGTCCATAATCACCAAATCACCAGCATCTTCATTTTTAACGTGCTTGATAATCTCTACAGTGGGTAGCCAAGTTGTTTTAACACGGTGACCTTGTTTCTCAAAAGTTTCAACCATCCTAAGATAAGGCTCTTTGAAAGCAACAGAAGCCATCACATTTAACTCATGCGGTTGTGCCTTTGTGTCAACACCTCCAAAAGTATAAGTTCCTGCTGCAATAAATGTCATAAGTACTAATTTGAATTTCATTTCGGTAGTGTGATTCGCTATTACGAATAGGGGAGCCCTTTGGTCTTCTGGCGTTCTAGTCTTTTAGTTGAGATGCAATGCGTCTAACAATTTTCGGAGGTTCTGGATCGATGTGAAACTTGGATCTCTCCTCTTGCAAATGCAAATCGGTTGCTGTGAATCGATCGAACCTCCTCAAGTAATCAGCCCATGTTTCATAAACATAATATTCAATGACTTGTCCCGGGTGCTCTGCATCTGAAAAAAGGCTCCAAGAAAGCGCTCCTTGTTTGATTCTCGCGGTCTTGGTTTGCTTCATTATTTTTTTAAACTCTTCATACCTTAAGGGGTTAATGTGGTATTCGATAGATATCATGACTGGTCCCTCAAAATGATCTATCGCCCTTGATGGGTTGGGGCGTTCGAGGGGGCAAACGGGCGCTAGATCTTCATCATCTTGGCCGGAAATAACGAGCCGCACGATATAGAACATGGATAAAAGTCCAAATGCTGCCGCAAATAAAACGCAACTCACCACCCCAAAGTGTGTTGCTACTTTGCCCCAAAAAGCGGCCCCAATGGCACTCCCGCCCATTAAACTCATTTGGTAAAAGGACATCGCTCTGGCTCTGATCCAACTTGGCAGTGAGAACTGTGCAGTCACTGTGAGAGAATTGGCAACCGTAAACCAAGCCATCCCGTAAATAATCATCAAGGGTACGGCCTCCCAAATGCTGGGCACTAAAACCATACAAACCGAACTGATTGATAAAACCACAATGCCGTAGTTTGAGAGTTGATTGTTGTTAAGTGAGTCCCTGAACCTTGGGAGCTGAGAGCCAGCAAAAATGGCTCCCAGTCCCAGGCAAGACATCAGTAAAGTAAACGTATTTGCGTTTCCGTTAAAGTGAGACTTTGCAAGAAGCGGCAGTAATGCTAGAACACAAGAGGCTTGGAAGTAAAACAAAAAAGCACGTATTAGGATGAATCTCATACGAGTAGATTGGCTTACGTATTGAATTCCAAGGCGCATGGCTCCAAAGAATCTCTCCCCGGGGAGTGCCGACTCAAAATGTTGGTATTTCCACTGCAAAACTACGTAAGTAGTTACTAAGCACAAAACCATGTTGAGACCAAATACATACTGACTCCCCAAACTGGCGATGAAAATACCTGCTATCAGTGGGCCAATAATTCTTGAGGCATTCATGGCCAGCCCGTTCAATGTCAGTGCCGATGCTAAGTATTCTCGGTTGACCAGGTCCGGTACGATGACAGCAAAAACAGGCCACCTCATTGCAAGTCCAATGCCGTTCATGAACGTAAAAAAGAGCAGTGACTGGGCTGTAAGGAGATCAAATACCATTAACAGAGTCAAAATGGTAGCGTTTGCCGCTAACCATATTTGCGTAATAACAAAGTATTTTTTACGGTTCAATATATCAGCTAGCGCGCCGCTTGGAACCCCTAAAAGAAGAACAGGTAAATTAGATGCGGTTTGGACCAAGGCAATGAGCAGCGGAGACTCAGTCAGCGTTGTCATCATCCAAGCCGCAGCTACATCGTTCATCCACATGCAGATGTTGGAGATTAACCAGACCATCCAAAGGGTACGAAAGACTTTAAATTTAAGAGGGGACAGCCAATAGGGCAATGAGTCGAGTTTGGCTGTTAACATACAAATTGAAATCTTCTTAATCTGAACTGAAATATTAATCTACCATTATCCTACTGTCTGGACAACTAGCAATAGTCCCAGGCCATTAAACTGGGAATTAATGATTCATGACCCTTGAGCAACTGTTTGACTACGATCCAGGCCTAAATCTCTTGCCCTGTGACGGCGAGGTTAATTATTATGGGCAAATATTTGACCCACAAACCTCTGATTTTTATTTTAATAGGCTACTTGAGTCCATTCCATGGAAGCACGACGAAGCATTTATAGGTGGCAAACGAATTGTTACGGCTCGCAAAGTTGCTTGGATAGCAGATAAGAGTTTTTCTTACACCTATTCAGGGACAACCAAGGTTGCAACTGATTGGACGCCTGAACTCCTGAGTCTGAAATCTAAAGTTGAACAACTGACGGATACAAAATTCAATTCATGTTTACTTAACCTTTATCATAACGGATCCGAAGGAATGGCTTGGCACAGTGATGATGAAGCTTCATTGGGACCCAACACTACAATTGGCTCACTTAGTTTTGGGGCAATTAGAAAATTTGCTTTCAAGCATAAAATTACCAAGCACACAGTAAGCTTGATGCTTGAGCCCTCAAGCCTTTTAGTGATGAAGGGGGCAACTCAAGCTCACTGGTATCACAGACTTCTTACAACTACTACAGTGACAGAGCCCAGAATTAATTTAACCTTTAGATCCATCATTAATCAGTAAAGTTACCTTGATTGCGTATTCCCCCCGGTGTCAGGGTCGTTGTCGCTTTTAGTTAAATGCAGACCGGGGGGGAATGAGTGGACATAATGGACAGTATGTTGTATCCTAACCTGCTTTTTCCAATTATTTTAGATCTATGGGAGAAAGATTCAATCGCGTAATACGAATTAATGTATCAAAGCAAATGAAGCGAGTGAATCATAAAATACGATTTAACCATTCAGTAACTATGAGAGCGAAAATCAAGAATCAATCACGGATTACGGATACCCAATTTTTAGAATACAAAATTTAGGTAGCCTAATTTACTGACGGTCTTCGAGATTCAATGAGCTCAGTTTAGCAATTTCAAATCACTGCAAGTGTTTTTTTGCTCCTGGGGGGTTGGAAAAGTGAGTCCAAGACAGATAAAGTTTCATCGTCCAAGTTGATTTCACTGGCCCTTAGATTCTCACTGATCCGGCTTGGTGTTACTGACTTTGGAATCGCAATCACGCGATTGTTTCGAATAGCCCATGCAAGAGCCAATTGAGCGGCGGTCACGGATAATTTATTTGCCAATTCCGTTAATCCTTTGTGCCTGGCCAATTGACCCGTCCCAAGGGGAGAATAGGCCATGGTGGAGATACCTTCGCTATCCAAATAGTCTATCAAGTCAAACTCCACACCTCGCTCATTAAGTGCGTAATAGACTTGGTTGGTCGCAGATTTGGAGGCTCCAAGAGTTTTCTCAGTTTTTAGCCATTTTTTCATCTGCTCAACATCAAAGTTACTCACGCCGTGGTGCTTGATGAGTCCCCTGGACTGCAGATCCATAAATCCCTCAATGGTTTCCTCAAATGGGGATGAGCTTTGCCAGTGGAGCAGGTATACATCTAAGTATTCACAACCCATTCGTTTTAGGCTGGCTTCGCAGGCTTTGATTACGCCCGATTTACTGGCGTTACTGGGTAATACTTTAGAGACCAGAGTTAGGTTATTTCTTTTTGAAGAGCCGAAGTTCTTTAGTGCTTGACCGACTATTTTTTCGCTGACGCCGCTGGCATACATTTCTGCAGTGTCAATGAGTTCATATCCAAGAGATAGTGCGTGTTCAACAGCACGTACTTCATCATCAAATTTGGTTGGGTTTTGACCCATTTGCCAAGTTCCTAGGCCAATTTTTGACTTGAAATTAAATTGCATATTTTTTACTCCAGTTTGTCAATCTCTTTAATTGAGGGGAAGAGTCTCATCCAAATGAGAGCTATTATGACGGTGCCTATTCCCCCAATTGCAGCTGCGTTCACCACTCCAAAAACTGCTGCTGTTAAGCCACTTTCAAAGCCGCCCAATTGATTTGATGCATTTATAAATAAAAAGTTCACGGCGCTCACTCTGCCCCTCATTTTCTCTGGTGTTGCCAGTTGAACAAGAGAGGACCTGATCACCACACTCACCATGTCTGCAGCGCCCATTACGGCAAGAGCCGTCAAAGACAGCCACATCTCAGTAGAGAGTGCAAACAAAACAGTGGCTATTCCAAAGACGATGACTGAGTTAAACATTTTCATGCCCACTCGACTCTTCAAAGCAAATCTGCTTAGGTAGGCAGTCATGATGAGGGCGCCCACGGCTGGGGCGCTTCTTAAAAGACCCAGACCCCAAGCTCCTGTATCTAAGATATCTTTTGCATAAATAGGCAGTAAAGTTGTTGCTCCTCCAAGCAAGACTGCAAACAGATCAAGGGACAAGGTACCCAGTAGCAATGGATTTTCTTTAACAAAACGAGCCCCGGCGTATACGCTGTCTTTATCATGTTGTGAGTTGGACTCCGTAGCTTGATCTATGGTTTTTTGTGACAACTGAGACATATGCGAATGGTGAGGATCAACACGGATTAAACCGTTAAGGACTGCAGCACTTGCCCACAAAACCGACATTAAAAGGAACGGAGCGTTCTTTGAGAGCGCGTAGGCGACTCCGCCAAGCGCTGGTCCCGCCACAGCGCCCATTTGATAAATGGAGGATCCAATTGTTGTGCCCTGCGCAATCATTCCCTTGGGAATTACGCTAGGCATTAAAGCCTGACCAGAGGGGCCCTCAAATGCCGCGCAAACGCCTAAAACACCCACGCTGATAAAGATTTGGTTAACAGTTAACCATCCATAAGCAGTCCCTATGCATAGAAAGACCGCGGTTAATGCCTCAAGGATTTGACATATTTGCAAGAGTTTTTTTCTGTTGTACTTGTCAGCAACGTGACCAATGACGAACACAAAAAGTACGCTGGGTAAAAACTGAATAAGTCCAATCAGACCTAGATCCATGGCACTATTTGTAAGCTCATAGACTTGCCAACCCAGTGCAACAAATGCAATTTGATATGCTAACTCAGAACATCCACTGCCAAGGAAAAAAAAGAGGAATGGCTTATGACGAAATAGGCCATAAGTGCTGGTTTGAGTCATGGGTATTGTATTGAGGGTTTGAGTTTGATTATTCTTATGCCTGTGCGTTTCTCTATGCGTATGTTTGTGCGTATCTCTATGCGTATACAGGTCTGTTTTGAGTCTGAATCTGCGTGCAACTATATTTTTCCCAATTTCATTCTAGGTGATAATTGACTTTTACTCGTATTACTATTTTGAGAGTTTCAAATGAACGGTGCTGAAAGTTTAATCCACACATTGGTGGTCAACAAGGTTGATACCTGTTTTGCTAATCCAGGCACATCAGAGATGCATTTTGTGTCTGCACTTGACAGAGTTGAGGGGGTGCGGTGTGTGCTCGGACTGGCTGAAATTGTGGTCACGGGATGTGCGGATGGTTACGGCAGAATGCTAGGCCGTCCGGCTGCAACACTATTGCATTGTGGGCCAGGTTTCACCAATGCGATAGCCAACATTCATAATGCCAGACGAGCTTTGACTCCAATGCTTAATATTGTCGGTGACCATGCAACATATCACAGAGTTTATGACGCGCCGCTCACCTCGGATTTAGAGGGATTTGCCAGGTCAGCTTCTCACTGGGTTCGCTCAAGCGTGGCCGCCTCAACGGTTGGTGCTGACTGCGCTGCTGCAGTTCAAGCAGCAAACGCGCCACCAGGGCATATCGCAACTTTGATTTTGCCTGCCGATACGGCTTGGGGTGAGGGAGGAGAGGTCGGTTCGGTCCTTCCCGTGCAGCAAAGACAAGTAGTCGATTCCGCCGCCATCAGGGCCGTTGCTGAGATCTTGAGACGCAAAGAACCGACCGTTATTATTTTATTTGGACAAGCCTTGAGTGAGGAGGGGCTATTAGCTGCCAATAGGGTGGCATCCATCAGCGGAGCAACCCTTAAGACGAATGCACAAGTATCCAAAATGGCAAGGGGAAGAGGGCGGGTACCCGTAGACCGTATTCCCTACGCGATAGACAATGCGCTGAAAGTTTTAGAGGGCATAAAGCATGTGATTTTAGTAGGCGCAAAACCGCCGACTGCTTTTTTTGCCTATCCAAATAAGCCCAGCTTAATAGCACCTAAAGATTCAACAACGGTTGTGCTTGCTCGCCCAGAAGAGGAGGCCGTGATTTCTTTAAATATGTTGGCAGATGAATTAGGTGCACCCAAGCAGGTAAAAATTCCCCAGAGCGCAGTTATGCCTGAGCTCTTGCATGGTGCATTTGAGCCTAACGCTTTTGCAATGACGTTTGCAAAACTCATTCCTGAGAATGCCATTGTTTGCGAGGATGCAGTGACTTCAGGCAGGGGGCTTTTTGCTCCCACCTTTAATGCAGCTCCTAATGATTGGCTTCAAAACACAGGGGGTGCAATCGGTCATGCCTTTCCATGCGCTACTGGAGCAGCAATAGCTTGCCCTGATCGAAAAGTGATCTGTTTGCAAGCGGACGGTGCAGGAATGTATTCGGTGCAGTCCCTGTGGACCCAGGTTCGTGAGAATTTAAATATCGTGAATGTTGTTTTTGCAAACCGTATTTACAAAATACTCTACGGAGAATTGATCGCTGTGGGTGCCCAACCAGGGCGCGCATCCAACGAGTTGTTTGATCTCTCCAGGCCAGAAATAGAGTGGACTCAAATTGCCAAGGGCTTGGGAATGGAGTCGGTAAGCGTTACGACGCTTGAGGCGTTTGCCGATGTTTTTAAATCAGCTTGTCAAAAAACAGGCCCATTCCTAATTGAATTCAAGATCTGATTTAATATTTAGGATCAATACAGCCGACGAAATAATTTCGCTGGCTGGTTGTCGGCTATAGATTTTCTATTGGGATAGTTTTTGGGTTGAGCACGAATTAAGCACTAATTAAGCACTAAGTTTACTTGCCATTTGTAGTAAAACTTCTTCCTCAATCTCCCTGAATTGTCCACGTTTGATACGTACAAGGTGAGATAAATCGATTTGAAGTAACTTAGCAGCATCTTCGTGGGAGAGTTGGCGAGCGTTAATCAATTTTGTAATGTCTTTAACAATTTGTGATTTACGTTGCATCTCCGAAGTATCATTGCCATCAATACCTTGGTAAACATTGGAGCTCGTGATATCTAAAAGTGTGTCTAATTCCGCGTTCAAAATAATGTTCCTTGTTTTAACTATTCTTGGGGTCTGGAGTCTCATAACTCTTTAATCCCTTTACTCATTCAGGCATCACATCGGATACCTCTAATAGGCAAAACCCTTAATCATATCTCTAAAATCGAATTTACACAATAGGTTGTCTAGAGAATTCCTAAAGTGTGAACTTCATTAAGCCTTTGGTGCTTAGAGTTTGCAAAACAAAGATTCAATGAGTGCGCGGCAAGTCTTTTGGGGGTTGAAGTATTTAGATTTGTAAGATACAACTTTACCGAATTTGAAATAGAAGGACTGCACAAGTGACGATCAAATACATGATCAGGTGAGTTACATTTTGGTGCACCGGTCGTTTTTCAATCCGATTCCTCTTTGAGATGCCCTTTTTAGCTAAAAAATCAATAAATGTCCCATAAATGTCCTATTGACAGGACAATGGAACGTATGCAACATATAGGTCAATGAACCCGAGCCTACCACTACCCAAGTACCATCAGATTTATCTGGTGTTGCGTGAGCAATTGATGGAAGGATCTTTTAGGGACGGTTTACCCGGTGAGTTCTCACTCATGAATCAATTCGGAGTTGCTCGCGTGACAGTGAGAAAGGCTCTTTCTCAACTAGTAGATGAGGGGCTTATCTTGAGAGAGCCTGGTCGGGGCACAAGGCCAATACTTAACACGAAGGCCGGTTCTAGGGACAACGCCAAAGACGGCTCTCAAGTGCAGGACGTAAAACACGCCCAACTAAGTGGTCTCTTAGAAAACCTGGTCAGTATGGGACTGAACACGAGTGTTAAAGTTTTATCAGTTCAAACGCTCACACCACCTGAGGACGTTCGATCAAATCTTCAGTTGTCTGACGACGAGTTGGTTCAAAAAGCGATCCGTACGCGCTCCACTCAAGATGGCCCGCTCTCCTACATAACGACTTGGGTTCCGGCGCACATTGCTAAGAACTTTGGAAAGCGTGAACTCCAAAAGAAGCCGATACTTTTGTTGCTTGAGGAGTCGGGTGTTAAAGTCGCCCGTGCAGAGCAAACTATCACGGCCAAACTAGCAGACGCAGTTGTTGCCAAACACTTAGATGTTCAGGTCGGCTCGGCTTTGCTTGGCGTTAAGCGACTAATTTTTGATCAATTTGATCGTCCCCTCCAATGGTTAAATGGTTTGTACAGACCTGACCGGTACGAATATCAGATGCAGTTGTCTAGAGTAGGAAGTATCAACGCGAAGGTATGGGTTAGTAAAGAGCTATCAGCTCGGTTTCATTAAATTTCAGTCGTTTATCGATTTTTTTCTTGTTTTTTTAATTTGGAGGATTTTTTTATGCATACATCTACTAAAAATTTAACATCAGTTATTGAAATTTCGTCCAAACCCCATGAGGGCTTGAGTGTGCAAAAGAATGAATCATCCAAATCTAGACGCGAATTTTTAGCGATCTCAGCTAGTACAGCTCTTGGTGCGTCAGCTCTATCTTTCCCGCTGATAGGGGGTGCAGAGGCGCCCTCTGTAAAGATTGGTGTTTTGCACCCAGTAACAGGTGCCAACGCATACTCAGGTCAGCAGTGCCGTATGGGTGCAGAGATGGCTATTGAAGACATCAACAAACGCGGCGGAATCAAATCCTTAGGAGGTGCAAAAATTGAGGCCCTTTTGGGTGACGCTCAGTCAAACCCACAGGCTGGATCGGCCGAGGTTGAGAAAATGAACGAGGCCGGGGTCAGTGCAATCGTGGGTGCTTTCGCCTCAGCCATATGTTTAGCCACAACGCAAACAGCGGCCAAATACAACTTACCTCACGTAGTGGATGTTGGAGTTGCAGATCAAATCGTAGAAAGAGGCTTAAAAAATACCTTCAGATTTGGCCCAGGTTACAAAAAGTGCGCACAAATTGCAGTTGCAAATTTACACGTTCTAAACACCGCTGCAGGAAAGCCCGCAAAGTCAGTCATGATTATTCATGAGGAGTCTTTGTTTGGAACCGGAACTGCTAACTTACTCTCCTCAGAGCTCCCAGGCTATGGGTACGATATCAAGGAAGTGATCAAGCACGCCAACCCCACTCGTGACTTCAACAACATTGTTCTACGTATGAAGCAGATTAATCCCGACATCGTTATTCCTGCTAACTATTACAACGAGTATGCTTTATTGGTCCGCACCATGCAGCAACAAAAGGTTGCACCTAAGGCCATTTATTCAGTTTTGGGCGGTGCAGCATCGAGTTACAAGTTCCTCAAAGAGTTCCCTGAGGCAGCGAACGGAATCATTGATTGCAATCATTGGTTTAATCCAAAAGACAAACGCTCTTTGGAGCTAAAGAAAAGGGTTGAGGCTAAGGGTGCGTTTTTCAGCTATGAGGTTTTTATGACTTACACAGCAATGCATGTGTTGGCTGACGCAATTGAGCGTGCAAAGTCCACTGACCGAGCTGCCATCATCGATGCTCTCTCAAAGAGCACTTTCTCTGACCACATCATGCCTTATGGTCCTACGCAATTTGTGAATGGACAAAACATGGGCGCTCAACCCCTTATGACTCAGGTTGTGAAGGGTGATATCAAAGTAATCATCCCAAGAGACTTTAGAGAGGTTGAGCCTATTTTCCCTATGAAAGCTTAAAGGTTTGATGGTTTTAATGTCCTAGTTATCTAGGTTTTAGAGCCTTGATCATCGGCACCTTTTAATTTGGAAAATCAGTGTTTGACTCCACAATCTTTTTAGCCTCATTGCTCAACGGTATCACCATGGGCGCGGTCTACGCTTTGATCGCGCTTGGTTTAACCCTTGTTTACGGCGTTCTTCACATTATCAATTTTGCACATGGTGCTTGTTTGATGATTGCTTTGTATGGTGTTTATGCTTTGTGGGCGATTTTAGGTATCGATCCCTATGCGGCGTTACCTATCATGGTTGCATTGATGTTTGCACTCGGATATTTCCTGCAGCGCTACATCATCAACCGAGCAGGACATACAAAAGATGAGCGTGTGCTTCTTTTAACATTGGGTTTGTCAATTGTGTTTGAAAACCTTGCGCTCATATGGTTTCATTCAGACACCCGAACAGTTGAGACCGCTTACAGTTTGCAGACCCTCTCCATTGGCCCTGTGATGCTCTCGCTCCCAAAGTTTTACGCTTTTTGGGGGGCTCTAGGCGTTAGTGCATTGATGCTCTCAATAATGAGATGGACTGATCTAGGTCGAGCAATCCGAGCGGTCGCCAAAGAGAGGACCGGGGCTAAGTTAATGGGTATCGATGTGGAGCAAGTCTATGCACTCAGTTTTGGAATTGGACTTGCATGTTTAGGTGCTGCAGCTTGCTTTTTGCTACCAGCTTATTACGTTAATCCAACCGTAGGTAACGGTTTTATATTTGTATCCTTTACGATCGTTGTACTTGGAGGCATGGGTAGCTTCTTGGGGGCATTGCTCGGCGGGATCCTAATTGGTGTTGTTGAATCCTTAGGAGGTCTTTATTTGGGGGAGTCTTTGGGGCAGGTGGGCATTTTTATTATCTTCATTTTCTTTCTGATTTTTAGACCCCAGGGCATGTTTGGGGGCAAACCATGAAAGACATCAAACTCATACTCCTATTTATAGCGCTCATTGCCTCACTACCCTTACTTACATCTTCAGGGGTCGTACTCAACTTTGTAGTGATGGCTTTGTATGCCACTTTACTTGCACAGTCTTGGAATATTTTGGGCGGATACAGTGGTCAGTTTTCCTTTGGAAACGCTGTCTTCTTTGGCACTGGGGCCTATGTCCAGGCTATCGCTCAAATGCAGTTTGGTGCAAATGCATGGGTAGCTCTTTTTCTTTGTATCGGTGCTAGCGCACTAGTTGGATTGTTTGTAGGATCTGTGTCTTTTCGCTACGGACTAAAAGGGTCTTATTTTGCATTGGTCACATTGGCTATGGCTGAGATTTTTAGAATTCTCTCTTTAAGTGTAAATTTTACGGGCGCCGGAGTTGGGCTAATGTTGCCTCTCAACAATACCTTCTTAGGTATGCAGTTCGTTCAAAAATCGGGCTATGTATGGCTTTTGCTTGGTCTAGTTACTTGTGCTCTTTTATTGACCGCTTACATAAAACACTCAAAGCTTGGCGCTTACATGCAAGCCGTGAGAGACAATGAGGATGCAGGCAGAGCGCTTGGAATCAATCCCTTTAAGGTCAAGCTAGTTGCAATACTTCTTTGTGCATCTTTGATGGGTGCTGGGGGGGGTGTTTATGTGCAGCTCTTTCAGTACATTGATCCCGGTATAGCCTATGGACCTCAGTCCTCTGTTGAGGCCTTGGTAGCAGCTATTGTGGGCGGGATCGGTACTCTTTGGGGGCCAGTTGTGGGAGCAACTGCTTTGTTGTTGATGTCAGAGTTGACACGTAATTTATTTGGTCAAATTCCTGGTATCAACATGGTCATTTACGGCCTTGTGTTGGTTTTTATTGTGCTGTTTGCCCCGTCCGGATTGACCGGGCTTGGTGTGTCCATTAGATCACTTGTGTTTAAGAAAACAATTTCTAATTCGACGAAGGTCCCCTCTGATGAGTTGGACTCCAAGTCAGGAGAGAAGTTATGAATGTTTCTACGGTCATGGATGACAACATCCTGAGCTTGCACACGATCAGCAAAACATTTGTGGGTCTAAAGGCTGTAAGTGATGTGAGTTTTAATGTCGCAAGCGGATCTTTAACTGCATTAATAGGCCCGAACGGGGCGGGCAAAACGACTCTATTTGCATTGATTTCGGGCTTTATTAAACCAGACTCGGGAAGAGTGATTTACAAAGGCGAGGATATTACGGGACATCCTCCTTTTGATAATGCAACGAAAGGGTTGACCAGAACCTTTCAGATTGTTCAACCCTTTGCGGGCCAAACCGTACTTGAGAACGTCGCAGTGGGCGCGCATCTGCATCACTCAAAACGCGCCCACGCACTTGAGTATGCCAAGCATGTGATTGAAAAAATGGGTCTTCAAACTCACACTCATAAACCATCTAGTGAGCTGACCATTGCTTTTAGGAAACGCTTGGAGTTGGCAAAAGCTTTGGCAACTCAACCTCAACTGATCTTGCTTGATGAGGTTTTGGCTGGACTCAATCCTAGAGAAATACAGGAGATGATTCCAATTGTTAAAAGCTTGGTCAACGAGGGGATCACAGTTCTTATGATCGAGCATGTTATGCAAGCCGTTATGAATTTGGCAGAGAAAGTATTCGTTCTTGATCACGGGTCATTGATTGCTGAGGGGACCCCAGTAGAGGTTACCCAAAATGAGTTGGTTATCGAGGCATATTTAGGCAAAGGAACCGCTGCAAGGCTGAAGGGGTACGGAGCAAAAAGTTCAAGCCCCCCTGAATCAAACGACTCATTACGGAGTAACGGTTGATGGAAATCTTACTTAGTGTGAACCAATTGAGTGCTGGTTATAGCGCCCAAGGCGATACTTCGGGCGCCAAGCGTTCAAATGCCCCCCAAACAACCCTTGAGATACTGCGGGAGGTGAGCTTGGAAATTCGCCGGGGCGAGATGGTCGCTTTGCTGGGTAGCAATGGTGCTGGCAAAACCACACTGTGCTCGGTGCTGAGCGGACTTCTTAGTCCGATCAGCGGCAGTGTTTTTTTTGATTCTCAAAACATAACTCACTTATCCTACCCCAGTGTGGTTGCCGCCGGATTAATCCAAGTGCCCGAGGGGCGCAAGATATTTCCAAACCTAAGTGTTCAGGAAAACCTTTTACTAGGTGCCTTCAAAAGAGCCAAGCATTCAAGACACGAAAATTTGTCCAAAGTCTTTGCTACTTTCCCCAAACTTAAAGACAGGGCCACACAACTTGCAGGCTCCATGAGTGGGGGCGAGCAACAAATGCTGGCTATCGGTAGGGGAATGATGGCTGAGCCACTTTTGCTGGTGCTGGATGAGCCCTCCTTGGGGCTTTCTCCCAAGTTGGTTGAAGAGATGTTTGAGTTGATCTTACAACTCAAGGAGTCTGGGCTATCGATATTACTGGTCGAACAAAATGTGGGCCAATCACTCGAATGTGCAGATAGAGCCTATGTGCTGGAGAACGGTGCAATTCGTTTTACGGGTACCCCAGATGAGCTATTGGCCAGTGATGAACTTAGAGTTGCTTATCTGGGTATTTGAGACATAAATGATGTTGACTATTCACCGATTGGCTCAATATCTCAAATGCAATTTGAGAATGACTTTGTATTTGAAGTCATACATTTTAGTATGGTCTTCATTTCTAGCCCTCAGCGGCTTTGCCCAGTCTGCGCTCAATGCGCCCCTCAAAATTATTGTTGGTGCTCCGCCAGGCGGAACAACAGACACCACTGCCAGAATAGTAGCGCACGCACTAGGCACTCAACTCTCAAGAAACGTTATCGTTGAAAACCATCCAGGAGCGGGAGGTAATTTAGCAGCTGAATGGGTGGCACAAGCCCCAGCCGATGGAAATACCTTACTCATGTGCTTTACCTCCCACGCCATCAATGCAAGTCTGTATCCCAATCTCAACTTCAATCCGATCAAAGATTTCACGCCAATCACCTTGGTTGCCAGTTCACCCTCGGTTCTCGTCGCAAGCCCTTCACTGGGTATTCGCAGTTTAAGTGAACTGATCACTTATGCTAAATCGCACCCCGGCAAACTTAATTTTGCTATCGGTGCACTAGGTTCTTCACTGCATATGGCTGGGGAAGAATTCAAAATGCGCTCAGGGCTTTATATCGTTAACATCCCCTACCGTGGAACTGCGCCCGCTGTGCAAGACTTATTGGCAGGCCAGGTTGAACTCATGTTTGCGGCCGTGGGTAATGTTCAACAGCACATCAAAAGCGGGAAACTCATTGCCCTTGGAGTCACCAGCACTAGGTCCATAGACTCTTTGCCGAATGTTCCCCCTATTGCGCAAATCTTACCCGGCTTTGAGTCAAGTGCTTGGTTTGGCCTTTTAGGGCCAGCGGGGATGAGCCCATCCACGCAAAAGGAGCTTTTGCAGGCCACACGCCAGGTGTTAAGTCTTCCTGATGTTAGAAAAAAAATTGAAATGGAAGGAGCCACGGTAGTGTCAAGTTCGGGCCCTGAGTTTTCAAACTTCTTAAGTAGCGAAGTTCTTCGCTGGAAAAAGGTGGTTGCCTACTCGGGAGCCAAACCAGAATGATTACTCAAGATAAAAAATCCAATCTTTCGACATTGAAAAATGAAAAACTGCGTCCCCAGTCTTTAGCGCAAAAGCTTATCGCTAAAAGTGCTGGCTTAGAACAAGTCAATGTGGGAGATATCGTAACGTGCAAAGTTGATTTGGCGATGTTTCACGACTCCTCAGGTCCTAGAAGACTCAAGCCAATGCTTGAGAGCCTAGGGGCCAAAATTTGGGACACCTCAAAGGTGGTCTTGGTGTTGGATCATTACGTACCGGCAGTAGATGCTCAGTCCACCCAAATTGTTGAACTTACCCGGGACGTAGCCAAGCAGTGGAGGCTCCCTAACGTCATTGATTCAGAGGGAATTTGTCATGTTGTGTTGCCAGAACGCGGTCATTTAAAGCCTGGAATGCTTTGTGTTGGAGGGGACTCCCACTCTCCAACCGGTGGGGCTTTTGGTGCCTACATGTTCGGTATCGGAGCAACTGAGATGCTTGGAGTGGTGGTGACGGGTGAGATTTGGGTTCAAGTTCCCAAAACCCTTCGCATGAACTGGGGCGGAACACTTCAAAAGGGTGTAAGCGCAAAAGATATGATGCTTCACATGATTGCAAAACTTGGGATGAACGGTGGGGACTATCAGGCGGTTGAGTTTTGCGGCCAAGCAGTACAAAAACTAAACATGCAAGAGCGCATGACACTCTCCAATATGAGTGCTGAGCTTGGCTCTCAGGTGGGTCTCATTGCACCGGACCAAGTCACCATTGAGTATTTAAAAAACACTCGAGCTGATCTAAGTGATGAATGGGTCAAAGATGCCCTTGAGACATGGTACTCTGATCCCAAGAGCGATTGCGAAGTGTTTGAATTCGATGCCAGCTCACTTTCCCCTCATGTCGCTGCGCCCCATAGTCCCGCTAATTCAGGTCCAATTGAGAGCTACGGAGTAGAGCGCTTTAATGTGGCCTACATTGGTGCTTGTACTGGAGCAAAGATCGAAGACCTTAGGGCTGCTGCACAAATTTTGAGGGGACGAAAAGTCTCAAACTCTGTGAAACTCTTGGTCGCCCCTGCAAGCGCTCGAGAACAACGCATAGCGCAGGAGGAAGGCACCTTGCAGGCTTTAACTGAAGCCGGAGCAACTGTACTCCCTAATAGTTGTGGTGCCTGTGCAGGCTATGGATTTGCCTTTGCTGAGCATGACCGAGTTATTTCTAGCACAGCGAGAAACTTTAAAGGCAGGATGGGGCCCTCCAGTGTTGAAGTATTCCTCGCATCTGCTCAAACAGTTGCGGCGAGTGCACTCAGGGGCGAGCTTTGTGATCCAAGGGAGTACCTTGCATGAGCGCTAGCAGCAAAGTTTGGCGCTTGCCAAAAGACATTGATACCGATAATTTGGCGCCCGGGGCTTATATGAAACTCCCCGTTGCGCAGATTGCAAAGCACACACTTGAATCCATAAGGGCTGATTTCGCCGGCGGTGTCAGGCCTGGGGACGTCATTGTGGCGGGACCAAATTTTGGTATCGGGTCCTCTCGAGAGCAAGCTGCGGGGGTATTGGTTGAGCTAGGTGTTAGGGCCGTTATTGCACCCAGCTTTAGTGGTCTTTTTTTTAGAAATGCATTTAATTTAGGCCTGCTTTTACTGACCTGCGCCCAAGCCGATTTGATCAATGAGGAAGAAACTCTTCAAATAGAACAACAAATCAGTGATCTCTCATCAAATGCGGTGTCTAAAGGAGCTCATAAGGGAGCACAAGATGGAGCACATGATGGAGCACAAGAGGACTCAGTTCATACCTTCAATATTGTCGCGCAAAGTGGACTAAGACTTGAATGCAAGCCAATTCCTGATTTTTTAATGCAAATGATTGATCACGGCGGACTCCTTAATGTTTTGAAATATAAATACAAAAAAAATTAGACGCATCACTCAGTTTTATTCATACAAATAACCATGCAAATACATCCTCAAACTCCACACTCAACTGCTGATGCTGCTGATACTGCTGATACAGCTACACGGGAAAACCACTCCATTGACGCGGTGACCCTTGCTGTTCTTAAAGGTCGTTTGGAGCAAATTGCCGACGAAATGGATGCAACTCTTTACAGGAGTGCCTTTAACCCCATCATTGCAGAGGCTCATGATGCTTGTCACGGTATCTATGATGCTAAAAGTGGCGATACTCTGATCCAAGGCAAATCTGGTTTGCCGATCTTTGTGGGAGCCATGTCGTTTGCGGTAAGGCTTGCTCAAAGGGTTGCCGAGGAACGCGGGGGTATGCGTGAGGGTGACACTTGGTTGTTCAATGACCCCTATGAGGGCGGTACGCATGCCAATGACTTTAAATTGGTCAGACCTTTTTTTAGAGAAGGTAAGCTCTTTTGCTTTCTCGCCTCAGCAGCGCATTGGCACGACGTTGGCGGTGCAGTGCCCGGTAACTACAACCCACAAGCTACAGAGTGCTGGCAAGAGGCGGTGCAAATCCCACCCGTCAGAATTGTGAAAGCAAGAGAGCTCGACCAAGATGTACTAGCCATCTTGACTGCCAATACCCGCTTGCCCAACAGTTTGTGGGGCGACTTGAACGCACAACTCGCCGCTCTTGATTTGGGCGAGAAAAGATTAACTGGTTTACTAGACGAGTTTACCGGCCCAGTTATAGACTTTGCAATGCAAGAGCTCAGGAGAAGAGCCTGTGTTTTGATGCGCTCAGAGATTACGAATATACCTGACGGAACGTATACCTACGAAGACTACTTAGACAACGACGGAGTGAACGATCAACCTTTGCTGATCAACCTACAGATGAAGGTTCTTGGGGATAAATTAACGCTGGATTTCTCTAAAACTGCACCCGCATGTGCAGGCCCAGTCAACATATCTATGGCAACCTCGGTCGCTGCTTGTTACGTAGCACTCAAGCACCTTTTTCCAAACGTTCCTGCTAATGCAGGCGTTTTAGATGCGGTTGAATTTGTGATCCCCAACGGCCTTGTCATCAGTGCATCTAAGCCCAAGCCCGTTGGAGGCTATACAGAGACCATACTCAGGATGATCGATGTGATTTTTGGCGCAGCTTCACTTGCAAATCCAAATCTATCCATGGCTCATGCCTACGGCACCATCAACGCGCTCTCTATTGCTGGACTTAGAAGCGATGAAGCGCGCAAAGGCCAGCGCTGGGTGATGTTTAGTTTCTTTGGGGGTGGTCACGGAGCCCACTCCAGCGGGGACGGTTTAAACCACGGCAACGCACCTATATCGACGGCGACTATTCCACCTCTGGAGATTTTGGAGGCCGCATACCCAGTTCGCTTTACTCAGTGGGCCCTTAGAGACAATTCAGGCGGCGCGGGTGAGCACAAAGGAGGTATGGGGGCAGTCTATGAAATCGAACTCTTAGAGGAAAGTGCAGAGGCCTTTATTTTCGGAGAAAGAGGTAAATTCCCGCCCAAAGGTATTGTGGGCGGTGGCAACGGTATGCTCAATGTGTTTGAGTACGAAAACAATGGGCAGTTCTTAAAACCCCCCATGATCTCCAAAATGCAGGGAATAAAGTTAAAGAAAGGCGAGAAGGTTCGTTTATCAACCCCAGGGGGAGGCGGATGGGGGGATCCCTCCAAGAGGTCTAAGAGTTTGAGGGATCAAGATGCAGAGCAGACCCTTAATGCATCCAGTCAGCAAGTTGGGGGTAAGAAATAATGAGTACAAAGGATTCAAAATTGGTTGTGGGTGTGGATGTAGGTGGCACATTTACAGATCTATTCATCTTAGATGAATCAACTGGGCAAGCCAGCATTGTTAAGGTTCCCTCAACAAGGGGCAATGAATCACAAGGGTTCATGAATGCGCTTGGCAAAATCTCAGCTCAGAGCACTCAGAGCACTCAGAGCACGAACCCAATTGAGATGATTAAAACCATTGTTCACGGCACAACAGTTGGAACCAACGCTCTTTTAGAGCGCAAGGTCGCTAAAACCGGCATGATCACGACAAGGGGATTCAAAGACGTACTTGAGATGAGACGAAGAGACAGGCCACATACATGGGGATTAAGGGGAGAGTTCAAACCAGTTATCCCAAGGCACTTAAGGCTCGAGGTCGATGAGAGAGTACTCGCGGACGGTACCCTTCATACGGCTTTAGATACCGAACAAGTCAAAGGTGCGGTTGAACAGTTGTTGGCCAACGGTTGTGAGGCTGTATGTATTTTCTTCATCAACGCATTTGCAAATAAAACCAATGAACTTAAAGCTCTTGAGGTCGTAAAGTCTTTATGGCCTAATCAATTTATTACGAGTGCTGTGTTGGTCTTGCCAGAGATAAGAGAGTTTGAGCGTTGCTCAACCGCTGCGCTAAGTGCGGTGCTCCAACCTGTTGTCGGAGAGTATTTGAATAAACTGGATGACTCCCTAAGAGAGGCCGGATTCGGGGGGGAGTTTTTGATAGTTCAAAGCAACGGTGGAGTGATGTCCCTTGAAACCGCTTCTGATATGCCGTTTAAGACTGCTTTATCTGGGCCTGCGGCTGGAGTGATTGCTTGTGCAGAAATTGCCAAAGCAGCGGGATTCCCAAGGGTGATCACTGGGGACATGGGCGGAACCTCATTTGATGTATCCCTCATTGATGAAAAAGGTGCCAGTCTTGCAGCGCAAACAGCAATCGAGTTTGGTTTGGTCATTCGTTCACCGATGATACAAATTGAGACCATTGGTGCGGGGGGGGGATCTATTGCAAGCGTTGATTCAAGCCAAATGCTGGGCGTTGGTCCCGAATCTGCGGGCAGTAACCCCGGTCCTGCTTGTTATGCAAGAGGCAATCTTAGGCCAACCGTCACCGACGCCAATGTGGTGTTAGGGCGTATAGCCTCTGACAGACCCCTAGGTGGTGGGCTTTTAAAACCCCTTGACTTGTCTCTTGCAACTCAGGCAATCAAAGAGTATGTGGCTGACCCATTGGGCATAGATGTGATGAGTGCGGCTGAGGCTATTTTGAAGGTGGCCAACTCAAAGATGGCAGGTGCAATACGCTTGGTCTCGATAGAGAAAGGGTATGACCCGCGCGACTTTGCTTACATGCCTTTTGGTGGTGGTGGGGCGCTTCACGTCTGCGCGATGATGAGAGAGGTCGGGGTCAAAAGCGGTCTTATTCCCAGGTATCCCGGCGTAACCTCGGCACTGGGCTGTGTGATCGCAGATATGCGTCACGACGGTGTTCAAACATTAAACACTGCACTGGACGCACTTGATATGGGTTTAGTTACTGAGCTCATAAAATCAATCTCAGATACTTGCCATAAAAGACTTGATCAAAGCGGTGTCAAATTTGTGGAGGTCCAAGAGCAACTTAGTTTTGATATGCTTTATGTGGGGCAAACGCATACCTTAAATGTGAACATATCAGAGGTGCTAGATTCGAAAAAAGCTGCGAGCTCCAAGCCTTGGAGCTCATTAAGTGTTCTCGCCATAAAGCAAGCATTTGAGGACTCTTACAGAAATGCCTTTGGCAGAACTTTGGGGGATATAGGCATCAAAGTACTCAATTTAAGGTTCTCAGTGGTTGGGGTTCGACCAAAATTTGACTTAAGTGTTTTGGCTCCCCAGCAAACAAAAATGCCAGAGCCGCTTGGGTATCAAAATGTGTTTCATGCAGGCGTGCTACACAAGGCCATTCGTTATGCTCGTCTTGATTTACCGGTCGCAGCCACTTTGCAAGGACCTGCTATTTTGGAGCAAAGTGATACGACACTTTGGCTTGAGCCAGATTTTTATGCAGTAGTCGATAAACTTGGTAATTTGATCCTAACCCAAGAAAAGCCGAGGGGTTTGTAAGATGCAAGATCAAAATCTGAATAACTCAGACTCAGACAAGAGTTGCAGCTCGGTTGCACTTTTGATCATAGACCTTCAAAATGATTTCCTGCACCCTGATGGTGCCTATGCAAGGGGCGGTGCTGTGAGTGAGAAGGCGAGGGCTTTGCCGCAAAGGGTTCTGCATGTTGCCAAACGAATCAAAGACCGAGGAGGAATGGTTGTTTCAAGTCTTTTTACGCTTTGGCCTGGCGTTGGGGGGGAGCCTCTGATCTCTGATCACCTAAAAAAACTGAGACCCTTTTTGGTCAAAGGAGATTTTCAACCCAATGGTTGGGGTCAACAAAATGTAGAGGAGCTTAAAAGTTTAGTCGACTTCTCTGTCTCTAAGGTGGCTTACTCAGCCTTCTTTAACACTCAACTTGACTGGGCACTTTCAAGAGCGGGGATCAAAGAGTTGGTGGTATGCGGGATTGTGACCAATGGCGGAGTCGCCAGTTCAGTCAGAGATGCACACGTGCGCGATTACAGGTGCACAGTGCTGAGCGATGGTTGCGCAGCGTTTAGCGATCAAATACATGAGACATCTCTCCTGGATCTCACAACAGTTGCAAAGGTGATGAATTGTGATGAGTACTTGAGCCTCATTTGATCAACAATTAAAGTCCAAGAACTTAGAACGATGATGGATACATTATGCAAAGCTTGACTCATTCCTCAGCCCCTACGGTTAAATATGTCTCATCGATAACGCAGTTCAAACCCTCTGCCCACCTTCAAGTCGCTATTGTGGGGGCCGGTGCTGCAGGACTATCTTGCGCTCTTCATTTGCATGACCGAGGAATTGAATCTGCGGTGTTTGAGCGAGACAAGGTCCCCAGTGGATCTACTGCTTTGTCATCAGGATTTATTCCTGCCCCCTGTACTCGCCTTCAAGTCAGTATGTCTATTAAAGACAGCGTGGAACTCTTTGTCTCTGATTTAAGGCGCAAGTCTAAGGGGCAGGGTAGTCAGACTTTAGAGGTGGCTTATGCTGGGGCTGTAGCAAAAGCGTTGGACGCCCTTGAGCTCAACCATGGATTTAACTGGGAGATACTGGATCAATTCTTATATCCTGGACACAGTGTTCACAGAATGCACGCTCTTGCAGAGCGCACGGGCCAAGCATTGATGGGGCGCTTGCAATTGACGACAGACAAATTAGGCATACCCGTTCTAACCCACAGTTTGGTCAATGAAATTTGGATGCATGATGACTTGGTCATTGGAGTAGGCATACAAAGGTCTGACGGTGCACTAGAGCACTACGGTTGTGATGCTCTTGTACTGTGCTGTAACGGATACGGTGGCAATCAAGAGTTGATTAAACGCTATATTCCACAGATGCAAAACGCTACATTTGCTGGGCACATCGGTAATGACGGGAGCGCAGTGATTTGGGGTACTCAGTTGGGCGCTGAGCTCTGTGATTTAGGGGGTTACCAAGGTCACGGATCATGGGCAGTGCCTCACGGTATTTTAGTGACTTGGGCACTGATGATTCACGGAGGGATTCAACTGAACGCTTTGGGGGAGCGGTTTCACGACGAAACAAAAGGCTATTCAGAGGCTGCAGTCGAGGTGCTCAAACAACCCGCAGGCGTAGCTTGGTGTGTATTTGATGAAAGCGCTTATTTGCACGGCTTGGAATTTCCAGATTTTAAGAGCGCAGATCAAGCTGGTGCAGTATTAAAGTTCTCTAATCTAGCTCAGCTTGCTGAATCGATTGGCTGTGATGTTCAAAAAATACAGCAATCATTACGTTCTATTGATCAAGCTATTGTGGCTAACAAAGGGGAGGACAAGGCGACGGGGAGGATTTTTAAAAGAGCCCTCTGTATAGGTGACATAGGCGACGTAGGTGACGTAGGTGACGTAGGCGACGCGCAAGACTCGTGTGTCTACGCAGTTAAAGTCACGGGCGCTTTGTTTCACACCCAGGGCGGCTTAAATATTGACGAGAACGCCAAAGTGCTCAAGAGCGGTGTAGGAGCCTTTGATAATCTTTACGCTGCAGGGGGCGCGGCAAGAGGGGTATCCGGTAATGAGGTCTGGGGTTATTTATCCGGTAACGGATTGCTGAGCGCGTTTGCAGGTGGCTATTTGGCTGCAAGTTCGATTCACAACGCCATAAAAGATAAAAATTCACTTAAAGCTTAAATATAGAAATATAAACAAACATGAGCAATATAAAAAAATTGATTCAACAAGACACAGCACTTTTAGCGCCCGGTGTTTATGACGCTTTAAGTGCTCTTATTGCTGAGCAAACTGGATTTAAGGCTGTATATCTCTCGGGTGCATCGATTGCTTACACATCCCTTGGTCGATCCGATATTGGTTTAACCACTGCAACCGAGGTTGCACAGGTGCTTGGTAATATCCGCCAAAGAATTTTGATTCCCATCATTGTTGATGCTGATACGGGATTTGGAAACGCACTTAATACGCAAAGAACTGTTAAAGATTTTGAGCGTTTAGGAGCTAATATGATTCAATTAGAGGATCAAGACTTTCCTAAGCGATGCGGGCATTTAGACGGTAAACGTTTGGTACCCCTTCAAGAGATGGTGGGGAAGTTAAAAGCGGCCCTGGACGCAAGACGCTCATCAGACACATTGATTCTAGCTAGGACTGACGCCGTTGCTGTTGAAGGGTTTGATGCAGCAATGGATCGTGCTCAAGCTTTTTTGGAGTGCGGTGTTGATGCTTTATTCATAGAGGCATTAAAAACACCAGAACAAATGCAAAAAGCTTGCTCATTATTTGCTAAAACTATCCCCATGCTTGCCAATATGGTGGAGGGGGGTAAAACTCCGATACACAGTGCAAAAGAGTTAGGGGAGATGGGCTACAAGATCGTCATATTTCCTGGAGGAACGGTCAGATCAGTGGCGTTTAATTTAAAACAATACTATGCAAGCCTGAACGAGCATTTAAGCACTCAGTTCAGACGGGGTGAGATGCTCGATTTTGATGAGCTCAATCAAACGATTGGAACTCCAGAATTTTTGGAACTTGGGCGAAAATATGAGAGCTAAATTAACGATTTGACCAACCCTGATTTGTTGGTCAATTGACGTTTAATCAGGTGTATTGGTAATTTTTTTACTTAAGATGCCCTCTGCTTTTACGCTCCAGTGTGAGCACCAATTGGCGGCTTTAACCTCGTCATAGTGATCCATACGTTCTTGAACACGCCTGGCAGGTGGTTGTTGAAAGTAAGAGTAGCCACACCTTAAACTTGTAGTTGAAGAGTCTGAATGCAGCACGTAAGCACAGTTCATACAGGCTTTTGCTGGCGTAGGGGTGGTGTTTGACATTGGGGGAGAATTAAATATCTTCTAGAGGCTATAACGCGCTAAGGCGTAATTGCGTTGACGGACTGGGTGATATTATTGTGTAGATTTGTCGCCTAGTTTTACTTTTTTTAGGGCTTTAAGTTGAAGACTTAACAAGAGTCTTTTTTACATTGTCCTTTACTATAATCAATCTTTTAACAAAACGAGATACCAACTGTGGAAAAAAACTCATTTCAAAGCTTTTATGATCAATTATTAAGTTTTTTTCGTAATATATTTGGTTTAAAACCTACAGATAAAGAGCATTCTGGCCTTCAAGGCAGCGAAAGTAATAACAACTTATCAACGAATAGTAATACTGAGAGCCACAATCATGATCATGTTCACACAGATCTGCATTCTCATGAAAATTTAGGCTCAAACGAACAAGTTAAAGTACCAGCTCAAAACTCAAATTCATTAACAAGTCTTGATTTGAATTTGTTTCATAAAATTGATACCTTAATCGGCTCGGGAGCTGAGGCTTTTGCAGGTGCTGATGTGAGTGTTCATTACACTGGGTGGTTGATTGATACAAACGCCTCGGATCTAAAGGGAGCAAAGTTTGACAGCTCCGTTGATCGTGGCCAAACATTCAACTTTCCCCTTGGAGCGGGTCATGTGATCAGAGGATGGGATGAGGGGTTTGCGGGCATGAAAATAGGTGGCAAGCGCACCTTGCTTATCCCACCTGAGATGGGCTACGGGGCTAGGGGGGCGGGCGGAGTAATTCCACCAAATGCAAATTTGATGTTTGAAGTCGAGCTACTTGGGGTTGAATAGTAAATTATCATATGTATAAGTAATTCATAGGCCGTTTTAAACCAGCTTATGAATAATGGGTGAGTAAATCTAAGCCTGATTTGCGCACCCATTTTTTTCTTTAAATTTGCTCTTTTACGGCGGCCACAATAGCTTGTGCAGTGATGCCAAAGTGCTTGTAAAGTTGTGGCGCCGGCGCTGACTCTCCAAAGGAGGCTATGCCAATCACTTTGCCTTGGCGGCCTACGTATTTATGCCAAAAGTCTGGCTGTCCCGCTTCAACTGCAACTGCAGGTAAGTTGAGCGGAATAATCTTGTTTTGGAATTCCTTACTCTGTCTATCAAACAGATTAGTACAAGGCATGGATACAACTCGTGTAGATATTGCTTGGTCTGCAAGTATTTTTTGAGCTTCAATGGCCAAATAAGTCTCTGAGCCAGTTGCGATAATGACAGCAACAGGATTGGCCATATCTTTTAAGATGTAGCCGCCTTTTCTGACATCGGATTCAGACGCCGCGCTTTCAAGAAGTCTTGGTAAATTCTGTCTTGACAGGGCTAAGAGGGAGGGACCATCATGTCTTTCTATTGAATGGGCCCAAGCAACTGCAGTTTCAAGTGAGTCTGAGGGTCTCCACACATCAAGACCAGGAATCAATCGCAGGGAAGGAATGTGCTCTACACTTTGGTGGGTCGGGCCGTCCTCTCCAAGGCCAATCGAGTCATGCGTCATCACATGAATAACGCGCAGCTTCATGAGCGCTGCCATACGAATGGCATTTCGGCTATAGTCACTGAAGGTAAGGAAAGTCCCTCCGTAAGGAATGTATCCCCCGTGAAGTGCAATGCCGTTCATCATGGCGGCCATACCGAACTCTCTGACCCCGTAGGACATGTGATTGCCCCAATGATCGCGCCCTGCGACTGTGCAACCCTTGAAGTTGGTCAGATTAGATCCGGTCAAATCTGCGCTACCCCCAAAAAATTCAGGCATAAGAGGCGCCAATAAATCGAGTGCGTTTTGGCTTGCTTTGCGAGTAGCAACGGGGTCCGCTTTCGCAACAACATTTGTAAATAGGGCCTTCAAGCCCTGCTCAAAGCTACTTGATAAAGTACCCTTCATCCGTCTTTCAAACTCTAGTGCTTTTTCGGGGAAATGGGTGCGGTACTCTTGCATGACTGAGTTCCACTGGGCTTCAAATTGTAGGCCTCTTGCTTTAGCGTCCCAAGCGGTCATGATGGGCTGTGGGATCACAAAGGGCTCGTAGTTCCAATCCAAGGCCGCCCGGGTCGCAGCAACCTCTGCTGCGCCCAGCGCTGAGCCGTGAACACCCTCTGTTCCTCCCTTATTAGGGGAGCCTTTGCCAATGGTGGTTTTGCAGCAAATAATTGTAGGACGCCCATCACTTTGGACGGCCTGATCTTTCGCCCTCAAAATAGCTTGATCAATCGCCTTGGTGTCATGACCATCAACACCCGCAATAACGTTCCAACCATATGATTCAAATCGTTTGGGCGTATCGTCGGTGAACCATCCCTTGACGTGTCCGTCAATTGAAATTCCATTGTCGTCGTATAAAAAGATGAGCTTTGATAGTCTTAGCGTGCCAGCAAGTGAGCAAACCTCATGGCTGATACCCTCCATCAAACATCCGTCACCAAGGAATGCGTATGTAAAGTGATCAACTATATTTAGAGGCTTCCCATTAGAGACTTCGTTAAATTCTTCTGCCAAGAGTTTCTCGGCAAGCGCCATTCCAACTGCGTTAGCAATTCCTTGTCCTAAGGGGCCCGTGGTCGTCTCAACCCCTGGAGTAATGCCTACCTCTGGGTGGCCTGGAGTTTTAGAGTGAAGTTGGCGAAAGTTTTGTAACTCAGTTATAGGTAAATCATATCCGCTTAGGTGCAGTAATGCATAAATGAGCATGGACCCGTGACCGTTTGAGAGTACAAATCGGTCTCTGTTAAGCCAATGTGGGTTTTTGGGGCTGTGCTTTAGGTGTCTGTTCCACAATACTTCAGCAATCTCTGCCATTCCCATTGGAGCGCCCGGATGTCCTGACTTGGCTTTTTCAACCGCATCCACAGCTAACATACGAATTGCATTGGCCATATCGTTAGCCAAAGCGGGTGAGGGAGGTTGAGGCAGAGTCATTTCAGAGAAATCCTTTAAAAGAAGGATTATTCTAGCGCCTCAGTCTCATGTTAAACCGAAAAAATAACAAGAATCTTTCCAAATGATTAAGGATAAATTTCTCTAATTTTCAAGTGATATTTCTATGTTGAAGGATCCTGTTATTTTCGTCTTTAAAAAACCGGTCAACCCCATGCGTCTTCATTGAATCCCTGATGCATTTTTGTGAATGCTGCAGGAGTAGCTTTGGGAGACGTTTAATCCGGTGTTGCGTCAAGCTTAAGGCCCCTTGGGAAGTCAAGAAACGATCTCTAAAGCAAGTGCAGTTGCTTCGCCCCCCCCGATACAAAGCGAAGCCACTCCGCGCTGGAGGCCGTGTTTTCTCAAAGCTCCTAACAAAGTCACTACAATCCTGGCTCCAGAGGCGCCAATGGGATGACCTAAGGCGCAAGCTCCCCCATTAATATTAACTTTCTTGGCGTCTAGCTTTAGGTCCTTTATTGCAGCCATTGCAACTACCGCAAATGCCTCATTGATTTCAAATAAGTCAACACGATCAGTTGTCCATCCAGTTTTTTTCATGAGCTTTTGAATAGCCCCAATAGGTGCGGTTGGAAACAAATCAGGGGCAGCTGCGTGATTAACATAACCTACTATTTTTGCTATGGGGTGAAGCCCAAGTTGCTTTGCTTTTGAAGCTTTCATGAGCAACAGGGCTGCTGCGCCGTCAGAGATAGATGATGAATTGGCCGCAGTTACGGTTCCGTCTTTCTTAAATGCGGGTTTAAGGGTTGGTATTTTTTCAATATTCACAGCAAAGGGACCCTCGTCTTTGTCGATGGTTTGGTCTCCCTTTTTAGAGTGAACCATGATCGGTGCAATCTCCCAATTAAAGTCACCTCTCAAACTCGCCTCTTGTGCTCTAGTTGTAGAGCGAACGGCGAATTCATCTTGTTCCTGCCTTGAAAAGGAGTAACTGGTCGCGCACTGTTCAGCAAAAGTGCCCATCAATTTTCCTCTGTTTTCAACAGAATAAGCGTCCTCCAACCCATCCATGAACATATGATCTATTAATTGACCGTGACCTAAGCGGTAACCGCCTCTAGCTTTTGGTAAAAGGTAAGGTGCCTGAGTCATCGACTCCATGCCACCTACAACTGCACATTCGTATGAACCGGCCATGATTCCATCGGCGCCGAGCATGATTGTTTTCATGGCGGATCCGCAAACTTTGTGTATCGTTGTGCAAGCAACACCGTGGTCTAAATTAGCTTGTAGCGCGGCTTGTCTTGCGGGGGCCTGCCCTTGCCCGGCTTGCAAAACGCAACCCATCAAAACTTCCTCAACCAAGGACTTATCAGCACCAGAGCGCTCAAGTGCGGCTTTGATGGCATGGGCACCTAGATTGGCCGCTGTAAAACCAGACAATAAGCCCTGAAAACTGCCCATAGGGGTTCTTGCAGCGCTGACGATTACGACATGATCTTGTGACATATGTGTGCTTAATTGTGCTTAAATAATTATTTTGCTGTTAACCGAATAGCGCCATCCAGTCTAATCACCTCACCGTTTAGGTAATGATTGCTAAACATGTAGCGGACCAAATCTGCGTACTCCTGTGGCTTACCCATTCTTTGGGGAAATGGAACTGTTTGTCCTAGCGCGTCTTGCACGTGTTTAGGAAAAGACATGAGCATAGGAGTCTCCATGATGCCAGGTGCGATACCCAAAACCCTGATACCTTGTTTGGCAAGCTCTCTTGCCATGGGGATAACCATCGCAACTACGCCGCCTTTGGAGGCCGCATATGCGGCTTGTCCTATTTGCCCTTCATAAGCGGCAACGGAGGCAGTGTTGATCAATATCCCGCGCTCATTGTCGGCGTTAGGAGGTTGGGTTGCGATCAATTCAGCTGCAAGCCTGCACATGTTAAATGAGCCGATTAAATTGACTTGTATTGTCTTAGAGAACGTGCTGAGAGGGTGGGGGCCTTCCTTTCCCAGCACTTTAACAGCCGGTGCTATACCCGCACAGTTAACCAGGCCTCTGAGCGTACCCCATTCTTTAGCAAGTTTAAAAACCCCCATTGCACTGTCCTCGGAGCTCACATCTGCACTGATGAATTTTGCTTGTGCGCCGAGTTTACGTGCATATTCCTCACCGGCCTCAGAGTTTAAATCGACCATTAAAACTTTGCCGCCTTCGTCTACGATCATCTGAGCAGTTGCTGCGCCCAGTCCAGATGCGGCTCCAGTCACAACAAATAGGTTATCTTTGATTTGCATGATGTGTGTTTAAATTGTAATTTTGTAAAATTTGGGATTAAAAATCTAATTTTTTAAGTTCTCTTGCAATAACCAGCCTTTGAACTTCACTGGTACCTTCATAAATTTGAGTTATCCGAGCGTCCCTAAAAAGGCGCTCTACAGGGTAGTCTTGGAGGTAGCCGTACCCCCCAAAGATTTGAATCGCTTTGGAGCAAACAAACTCTGATACCTCAGAGGCGAAGAGTTTGGCCTGAGACGCCTCAGACAAACAGGGTTGTCCATTTTGTCTAAGACTTGCAGCGTGCAAGGTGAGGAGTCTTGCTGCATTGATTTGGGTGTGCATGTCAGCCAAAAAGTTGCCAATGCTTTGGTGATCAATGATCGGTACACCAAACTGAACACGTTCTTTAGAGTATTTCAGTGCTTCTTCAAATGCCGCTCTTGCAATACCTACCGCTTGAGCTGCAATTCCGATTCTTCCACCCTCCAAGTTAGACAATGCAACTGCTAGTCCTTTCCCCCTTAGACCTAGCATGTTCTCCTGTGGGACGCTGCAATTGTCAAAACTAATGGAGCAGGTGTCAGAGGCTCTTATACCAAGCTTTTTCTCGACTCTATTTACAATAAATCCAGGGCTATCGGTTGGTACCAAAAAGGCAGATAAACCTTTCTTACCAAGTTCTGGATCAGTGACTGCAAAAACAATTGCCAGCTTGGCTCTTTTGCCGTTGCTGATGAATTGTTTAGATCCGTTTATGACCCATTTGCCGTCTTTTAGTACTGCTCGGGTTTTTAAGTTATTGGCCTCTGAGCCAGCCTGCGGCTCAGTTAAACAAAAGCAAGCAATCCACTCTCCAGTTGCAAGAAGTTTTAAATACTTACGTTTTTGCTCCTGCGTGCCGTAATTTAAAACAGGTGAGCATCCAACTGAGTTATGAACTGACATGAGGGTTGAGACAGCACCGTTACCTGCAGCAATCTCCTCCACGGCAAGTGCGTAGGAGATGTAGTCTACGTTTGCGCCTCCCCATTCCTCGGGCACCGTCATCCCAAGCATTCCAAGCTCGCCCATTTGGGTGATGACGCTGTCATCAATCCAGCCCTCTTGGTCCCACCTCTCTGAGTGAGGGGCTAGTTCCTTTTTTGCGAAATCGCGAGTCATATCGCGAATCATGATTTGCTCTTCAGTTAAAGTGTGAAAGGACATAAAAAGACCTCTTGAAAAATGGAAAGATTAATTTTTAAAAAATTAAATACGTGTCGAAATAAGGCCTTTGAATCAATACTTGTATAAAGGTTTAAATGTGGCTTTAAGTAGCTCCGTGCTTACCTTATCTAGTGAATATTTCCAAAGGGGTTTTTTGTCTTTATCAACAAGTGCCGCTCTAACTCCTTCAACAAATTCACCCTTTGTTTTCCAAAGATAGTTAAGCTCTAGCTCGACTTTAAAGGCTTCAGATAAAGAGAGTTTCTTGCCCTGTATGAGTAGTTGCAGGGTTGCAGCCATCGCTAAGGGGGAGTTTTTTTTCATATTCTCAAGAGTTTCAATTGCCCAAGCATCAAACGCCGAGGCTTTATCGTTAAGCAAGTTGTAAAGCCCCTCTAATGTCTGCGCTGAGAATGCCTCATTAATGGAATTGATGTTCTTTTTAACACCAGACTCTGCAGCATCATTGGAGGCACCCAGGCTCTTCAAAATTTGTAATATTTGATTTGAAATATCTTCATTGGAAGTGGTGAAGTCTAGCGACTCAAGTTGATCTGTGAATGTCCCCCACTGAGCGTGTGGGAGTATCCAATCAGCTAGACCGCAGTAAATAGTATCTTGCGGGCTTAATAGTTTGCCAGTTACACCCAAATACGCAGCTAAGGCTAGGTTATTGCGAGTAAGAAAATAACTTGCACCGACATCTGGGAAATATCCAATAGCAGTCTCAGGCATCGCTATTTTTGTATTCTCACAAACAATCCTGAAGTTTGCTCCCTGAGTAAGTCCCATGCCGCCCCCCATCACTATTCCATGCATGAGTGCTACGCACGGTTTTGGATAGGAATAAATGTACTCATCAAGTTCGAACTCTTCTTTGAAAAACTCCTCATATTCACTTGAGTCTAGTTTGATGCATTCATAAACACGCCTAACATCTCCGCCGGCGCAAAATGCTTTTTCTCCATCTCCTTTGATGACAATAGCTTTAACGCTTGGATCATTAGCCCAGCTCAAAAGGGCTTGATGAATGGTTTTCACCATCGGCAGGTTAATGGTGTTCAAAGCTGCAGGGCGGTTCAGCGTGATGTAGCCAATCCCCTTAATAATTTCTGCTAAAACTTGATCATGGGTATCGTTTTTCAAGGTTGGGTGCTCGCGAATGAATGAGGCTAATTAAAGGGCCAGATGTAAAGGGCCAGATATGAAAATTATTTCTTGGATTCAACTGCTGTGAGTTACTTCTTGAACATTTGAATGACAGCAGAAAAATCCAAATGTCCATGACCACTACCAAGTTTGCTAAAGGTCTGATAAATTTGAGCCGCTAGGCCGCCAAGCATCACGGGTTGTTTAATTGATTTAGCAGCTTCAACTGCAAGACCCAAATCCTTGAGCATCAAATCGGTTCCAAATCCACCGCTGTAACCTCTTGATGCAGGAGCGTTCTCTAATACTCCCGGATAAGGGTTGTAAGTGTCTGAGCTCCAGCATCTACCACTTGAAGTGTTGATAATGCTTGCGAGTATTTTGGGGTCCATGCCCAGTTCAACACCTAGTGCCATAGCTTCTGCCGTTGCGATCATTGATATGCCAAGGAGCATGTTGTTAGAGACTTTCGCTACTTGACCATTACCGGTTCCTCCGCAATAGAAAATATTTTTCCCCATTTGCTGAAAAAATGACTTATATGCATTGAACACGGTTTCCTCCCCGCCCACCATAAAGGTCAGAGTGCCTGCCTGTGCACCTCCTGTGCCCCCAGAAACTGGGGCGTCTAACATGTCGTTGCCCTTTGCTTTGGCCAGCGCACAAACGTCTCTCGCAGTTTGAGGATCTATTGTGGAGGAATCCACAAGTAGGGTTGAGGGGCTCACATTCTCTAGCAATCCATCGGCACCCAAATAAACTGAGCGTACGTGCTGTGCTGCGGGAAGCATGGTCAAAATGAGGTCCAGTTTGGACTGCGCGAGCTCTTTGACGCTCTTTGCTGAGACGGCTTTATTTTTGGACTGCTCAACAACTGAGTCGATATTTTTTTGTACTACATCAAAGACAACCAGTTCATTGCCTGCTTTGATTAAATTAAGCGCCATTGGCGCCCCCATATTGCCTAATCCGATAAAACCAATTTTCATTTTTGTACCGTTTTGAGTTGAGTAGTTATTGATTGATTTGATGTTTGATATGATTTTCTAAAAAAGCTCTCCAGTCTATCCAGACTAGCTAGAGATTATCTAAAATGTTCAGCGTAAGCTTATCTTTATGCTTGTATTTTGTTGTCGCTTGGCTGACAAATAAGGGTAATTACTAGCGGTATAGGGTTGGATTTAAAAGAGAAGTATCTGATCGCTTGGTGCACCTTGTGATACAAGGAAAAAATACCTCTCTTAATTTAAAAATCTGTCTTTTACTTATTCTTAAAAACTGGTTTTCTTTTCTCTGCAAATGCGTTCATTCCTTCTTTTTGATCCTCTGTAGCAAAGGTAGAGTGAAAGAGGCGACGCTCAAAATGGATACCCTCAGAGAGAGATACTTCATAGGAGCGGTTGACGGCGTCTTTAGCCATCATGACGATTGGCATTGACAAGCCTGCAATTTTTTGAGCAACTGCAAGAGCCTCCTCAATCAGTTTATCGTTTGGAATCACCCGGGAAACTAAACCGCAACGCTCAGCCTCATTTGCGTCAATCATTCTTGCAGTTAGCACCATTTCCATGGCTTTAGATTTGCCAACAAAACGGGTTAACCTTTGGGTTCCACCTGCGCCGGGGATGGTGCCCAAATTAATTTCTGGTTGACCAAATTTGGCACTCTCTGCGGCCAAAATAAAATCACACATCATTGCTAGCTCACAACCACCGCCTAATGCATAACCCGCTACTGCAGCAATGGTTGGTTTTCTAAAGGTCCTGATTCTCTCCCAAGTATCTGTAATGAAGTCTGCTTTATATACATCCATATAGGACAGGTCTTTCATGACCTTGATGTCCGCCCCAGCAGCAAAAGCCTTCTCATCCCCTGTCAAGACAACGACTGCGAAATTGTCATCATGCTCAAGTTGGTCTAACGCAGTGCCCAACTCTTTAGTCAAAGCAGGACTTAAAGCGTTAAGTGCTTTTGGACGATTAAGGCGAATGAGCATAACTTTGCCGTGAGGCTCAAGGATGATGTTCTCAAATGACATGGTGGCTTACCTTTTTGAAAATTAAATAAAAACAGGATCTATTATGCAGAAAATATTTCAACATTTGAGATTAGAAAAACTTAATCGGACTCTTAATCCATGACTTGTTATGCTCATCAACGCTGAACATATCTCTGTCTTTAAAGAGGGGAAGATGCATGGATTCTGCAAGACTTATGACTGGGGTCATACAACAATCTGCGCTCTCAAAGATCTTTAACCAATGCGATTTTGGTTGATCACCTATTAACTTTTGTACCTCATCGCGCAATTTGAGGGCCTCATTTCCTCCTACTTTTTGACCCAAACTCCAGTGTTGTTCGGCCCACTGGGGTTGGTCAACAGCTTTGCAAAAGTTTTGCCAAAATTTGAGTTCCAGCGCTCCCAGTGCAAACCAAGTCCCGTCCATACAGCAGTATAGGTTGTAACAGGGGACTCCACCATTGAGTAAATCCTCAAATGGCATAAGCGTTTTACCGCTTGCGTGAACCGCCACTTGCGCAGTTAAGTTGTGTGCCAGTAAACCGTCCGTCATGGATATGTCCACAACTCCGCCGTCGCCGATACTTTTGGCTCTCCAAAGTGCAGCTAAACTGCCCATTGCTGCGCATACGCCGCCCCCTAATAAATCGGCAATTTGGAAGTTGGGCATGATGGGCCTTGAGTCAAAATCTCTAAACTGATCTAAAACCCCAGTTAGAGCAAGGGAGTTGATGTCATGACAAGCTTGGTCTTTATAGGGACCGTTCATACCGTAGCCTGTGATTGCACAGTAGACCAATGAGGGTTTTAGGGACAACAAGTACTCATGGCCGAGTCCGAGTTTATTCATGACGCTTGGCCTGAAGCTCTCAACCACTAAATCAGCCCCCATAACCAAGTCCAAAAACTCCTTTTTATCAACGCTATCTTTTAAATTTAATTTAATATTTCTTTTGTTGTGATTGATTGCTCTGTAAAAAACACTGGGTTGTTTAGTTTTAATATCATCTTCTGATAAGAGAAATTCCCGTGAGTAATCTCCACTCTCTTTGTCTTCAATTTTCAGCACATCAGCACCCATGCTTGCTAGGTGCCATGTGCAAACGGGACCCGGCAATAAGCGGGTTAAATCAAGCACTTTCATGCCTGTCAAGGGTAATTTACTCATAGTGGCGGTTGTAGTTGAAATTTACTCAAACCCTCCAAGTTTAAGATATGGATCTCTCCAAAACTCATTTTTATAAGCTGTTGTTCCTCAAGAACTTTTAGGGCCGCATTGACTCTTTGCCTGGAGAGCCCTGCGAGCTGTCCAACCTCTTCTTGAGAAATTTTTAGAACCATCTCTTTAAGGGGCGACCAGGTCTTAAACATAGTTGCAATAGAGCGGGCCAGACGCGACTCCACATCTAAGAGCCGTTCGTTTTCCATCGCACCGATAAATTGGCCCAAGCGGTCATTGAGTTGGGAGATTAAAAACCGGTTAAATGAGATGCTTCGGTCCAGGAGCCAGAAAAATGTTTCCTTTGGCATTAGAGCAAGCTCTGAGTTACCCAGAGCAACGACGTCATACAACAAAGTTTCCTTTTTAAGAAGAGACCCCTCTCCGAACCAGGAGCCAGGAGCAAGGCCAATTAGAGTGGTTGATTTGCCGTTCAAACCCACGTTGTTGATCTTAACGAATCCACTAATAACGCCCATCCAGTATGCTGCTGGGTCACCCCGTCTACAGACGTAGGCTTCACTTTGTGTTTTCTTCACAAATAGATCTGATTTGACCCTCCTCTGTTCTTCTGGAGTGAGCGCTTGTAACCAAGCACTGTTGGCCAATAAAACCTCAAGAGACATAAGTAATTCCCCTAATTTGTCAGTTGAATGACAACCAATTGCTTTGATTAGAGATTATGCTCGACACTAAATTGGATCATTGTGATTTAGAGCAGAATTTTGTAATTTATGTCAGACTTATACGTTAGTACATTCCCCCGTCTTTTGCTAAAGCACGCAATAAGCATTCCCTATTGTGCGGCGTATAGAGAGAAACACTTAGGAATTTGGCAGGAAATAACATGGGCTGAGAATCTGCAACAAATTAAACACTTGGCATGTGGTTTTGCAAAGAGCGGCTTTAAGCGGGGAATGAAGCTTGCCATCATTGGTGACAACCGTCCAAAGCTATATCAAACCATGGTTGCTGTTCAGTGTTTAGGGGGCATACCCGTTCCACTTTACCAAGACGCGGTCGCAAGTGAAATGATTCACGTCTTAAATGACGCAGAGGTCTCATTCGCCGTAGTTGAGGATCAAGAGCAGGTTGATAAGCTTTTAGAGATCAAGGGGGAACTTAAACACCTGACCCACATTTACTTTGAAGATCCCAAGGGCCTAAAAGATTATGAAGAGGAGGGCTTACAAAGTCTAGAGAACTTGTTAACTGAAGGTGCCGCTTTTGATGCTTCGAATTCTCAGTTTTTTATGGATGAGGTGCAACTGTGCAAGCCAGATGATTTATCCATTATTTTGTATACATCAGGCACCACTGGTATGCCCAAGGGCGTTGCACATACACATGAAAACTTTATTCGAGCAGGTACCGAGAGTACTCAATTCGATAAATTAAAACATACCGATAATATTTTGGCTTATCTCCCCATGGCATGGGTAGGGGATCATTTGTTCTCCTTCGCTCAAGCCATGGTCTCAGGTATGACGGTCAATTGCCCAGAGTCCAAAGAGACCGTAATGTCAGATATGAGGGAGATCGGCCCAACATATTATTTCGCACCACCCAGAATTTTTGAGGGACTACTTACTTCTGTAACTATCAGAATGCAAGATGCTGGGGCAATCAAGCAAGCTTTGTACAAATGGGCAATGGATCAGGCCAAGAGCGTTGGAGGGGATATTTTGGACGGTAAAGCGGTCTCATTTTTTGATCGTTTAATTTACTCTTTTTATGATTTGACAATCTACGCACCCCTTAGAAACGTCCTTGGTATGGGGCGAATCAGAGTTGCTTACACCGCGGGCGAGGCGATTGGTCCCGATCTGTTTAAGTTTTACAGATCAATGGGAATAAATTTGAAACAGTTTTACGGACAGACAGAAACATGTGCATATGTTTGTTTGCAGCCCGATGGACAGGTTAAATACAACTCTGTTGGAGTAGCTGCCCCTGGAATCGAGATCAAACTGAGTGAGGAGGGAGAAGTATTGGTTAAAGGTATCAGCGTGATGCAGGGATACTTTAATCGACCCGAGGAGACGATCAAAGCGATTGATAATGATGGCTATTTTCACACCGGTGATGCAGGTGCAATCAATAGCGACGGACATTTGAGAATTATTGACAGGGCCAAGGATGTGGGCAAAATGCTGAGCGGCAAGTTATTTGCACCTAAGTACATAGAAAACAAACTGAAATTTTTCCCCTATATCAAGGAAGTCGTTGTATTTGGCCATTCAAAAGACTCGATAACTGCGTTCATCAATATTGATTTCGAAGCCATAGCGAATTGGGCCGAGAGAAGACAGATCTCATTCGCAGGATATATAGACTTAGCATCTAAGGAGCAGGTATATGAATTGGTTGCTGATTGTGTAGCACAGGTTAATCAGGATCTTTTGGCCGATGAGATTTTGAGCCACGCCCAGGTCAGCCGATTTCTAATTCTTCACAAGGAACTTGACCCAGATGATGATGAGCTGACTCGCACAAGGAAAGTCAGGAGAAACTTTATTGCAGAAAAGTATGCAGTTTTGATAGATGCTTTATATAGCGATAAGAAAGAACAATTTATCGAAACCAAAGTCAAGTTTGAAGATGGTCGTGACGGCATGATCAGTGCAACCTTAAAAATCAAAGATGCATTAACAAATTTAAATAATGGTGCAGTTAAGCAGGCTATCGGTATGGGTGCATGAGTGAGCACTTGAACAAGACCTTGAATATGAATACGACCCACAACATTCCCAATCAAGATTTTACTAACGTTGTCTTGAAAGTTGAGAGCATCTCTCTTTCTTTTGGTGGCGTAAAGGCTTTGAACAATATTTCATTCGATGTTAATGAGCATGAGATCCGCTCAATCATTGGACCCAATGGTGCGGGTAAGAGTTCTATGCTTAACGTCATCAACGGCATTTATCACCCACAAGAGGGGAGTATTTTCTTTAACGGTAAAACTCGCAACCGAATGAATCCAACCGATGTTGCTAGGCACGGTATTGCGCGAACTTTTCAAAACATTGCACTATTCAAAGGCATGACTGTTTTGGACAATATCATGACCGGTCGTAACACGCTCATGAAAAGTAACTTCCTGACCAACGCGCTTTGGGTCGGTCCCGCCCGAACTGAGGAGGAAGAGCACCGGGCGAAGGTTGAGGAGATTATTGACTTTCTTGAGATTCAACATATCCGCAAAACTCCCGTCGGCAAATTGGCTTACGGACTGCAAAAAAGAGTTGAGTTGGCAAGAGCATTAGCAGCCGAGCCCACTTTGCTTTTGCTAGATGAGCCGATGGCTGGTATGAACGTTGAAGAAAAACAAGACATGTGTCGCTTTATCTTGGAGGTCAACAACCAATACGGCATGACCATTGTGCTCATCGAGCACGATATGGGTGTTGTGATGGATATCTCGGACCGGATTGTTGTACTGGATTACGGCAAAAAAATTGGTGATGGTCTCCCAGATGTCGTTAAAAATGATCCAGAAGTGATCAAAGCCTATCTGGGTAGTGGTCATTGATCAGGTTAAAAAATACTAAATTTAGTTAATAGGACAAAAGATATTTATGCAATTTTTCATTGAAATTGTAATCAGCGGTGTATTGTCGGGTCTCATGTACTCACTTGTGGCTTTGGGCTTTGTACTGATTTATAAGGCATCTGGAGTGTTTAACTTTGCTCAGGGGGCGATGGTCTACGCTGCCGCTTTGGCAGTGGTGGGATTAATGGGCTACGGCATTCCGATGTGGTTATCTATTGTTGGCGCTTTTGTTTACATGATCATCATAGGCATAGGGGCTGAGCGTTTGGTACTCAGCAAACTAGTCAATCAGCCCAGTATCACCTTATTTATGGCAACCATTGGTCTTAGTTATTTCCTTGAAGGGTTGTCCTCCATTCTCTTTGGCAACGAAGTTCGCTCTATCGATTTGGGCGTTGTCGATGAGCCCATTATGTCTATCATGGATGCGACTGGCCTAGGTATATCTAAGTTTGATCTTTTTGCATCTGCAATCATCATTGGGTTGGTCATTTTGTTGTCTCTGTTTTTTCAATTTACAAAGATCGGTAGAGCGCTTCGCGCAGTTGCAGATGATCACCAAGCAGCTTTGTCTTTAGGTATATCTTTAGAGCATATTTGGACGATCGTTTGGATCATCGCAGGCTTTGTCGCCCTAGTTGCAGGGCTTTTGTGGGGTTCGCGAAATGGTGTTCAGTATGCACTATCTCTTACAGCGCTGAAGGCCCTGCCGGTTTTGATCCTGGGAGGATTTACATCCGTTCCAGGAGCTATCGTTGGAGGGATCATTATTGGTGTCTCAGAGAAGTTGGCTGAAATTTATATTCCACCCGTATTACAAGACGCATTTGGCGGTAATTACGGAGGCATAGAGGGATGGTTCCCCTATATATTCGCTCTTTTGTTCCTTCTCGTGAGACCAGAGGGTTTGTTTGGCGAAAAGCATATTGACCGTGTTTAAGGAAATAAGATGATCTACCGTGAATCGGGTCAATTTAAAACATCGTATCGGGCAGATAGTCAGATATTCCCTATTTTGCAAGATAGGGTTGGGATATCCATTATTTTGATGATAGCTTTAATTGGGGTACCATTTTTTGCTGGTGAGTACTGGATCAATGCGATATTGATTCCTTTTCTTATCTTTTCTTTGGCCGCAATGGGGCTTAATTTTTTGACTGGATATGCTGGCCAATTGTCCCTTGGATCAGCAGCCTTTATGGCGGTGGGTGCCTACGCTGCTTATAACTTTCAATTAAGAGTTGAGGGAATCCCTTTTCTTGTCTCTTTTTTTATGGGTGGGTGCTGCGCTGCTGTGGTAGGGGTGTTGTTTGGACTACCCTCGCTTCGTATTAAAGGCTTTTATTTGGCCGTTGCAACGCTTGCTGCGCAGTTCTTTGTTGTTTGGTGTCTGACAAAGTTTCCCTGGTTTTCCAACAACAGTTCTTCGGGCGTGATCAGCGCCCAAAACTTAGAGCTCCTTGGATTTCGTATCAATACCCCTGAGACCAAGTATTTGCTAGTGTTGATCATTGTCATCTTGATGTCACTTTTGGGCAAGAACCTAGTGCGCTCGTCTACGGGCAGATCTTGGATGGCTGTCAGAGACATGGACGTGGCAGCCGAAGTTATTGGAATTCACTTAATGAAAACCAAGTTACTTGCTTTCGCTATCAGTTCTTTTTACTGCGGATTAGCTGGAGTGCTTTATGCGTATTGTTATTTAGGCGCAGTTGAGCCAGATGGATTTTCCCTGGAGCTTTCTTTTAAGATTTTGTTCATGGTGATTATTGGTGGTGTGGGCAGTATTTTGGGTAACTTCCTTGGTGCTGCATTTATATTGCTTCTTCCCATATTTTTAGATATCGCAATGCCTCTCATTTCTGCCCTTCTAAGTCTTCCAATCAGCAATGCTACCGTTTCACACGTTCAGGTCATGGTATTTGGTGCGCTGATCATTTTCTTTCTCATCATTGAGCCACACGGGTTGGCCCGGTTATGGAGTATTGCTAAGGAGAAGTTGAGGTTGTGGCCCTTTCCTCATTAAAGATTTTTTGGTTTCAAGTGTTTTTTTGGTTTTTGTATTTTATTTAACAATAATGATTCATAGGAGACATTTCATGCATGCAGTTCAATTCAATCCAAGGCAGACGAGCCTAATTGCCAAGTCTTTCGCTCTTTCAGCAGCTTTTGTGCTTGGTGCAATTACGAATATAAGCCTCTTAAGTAGCGCTCAAGCGGAGGATCAATTCATCTCCATTCCGAGTTACCGGGTCGGACCTTACGGTCAAAATGGACAAGCCTTTTATGGTGGATTTGTGGACTATTTGAACAAAATTAATATGGCAGATAACGGTATTAACGGCGTCAAACTCGCTTGGGAGGAGTGTGAGACTGAGTACAACAACGCAAAAGGTGTTGAATGTTATGAGCGTTTAAAAGGTAAATCTGGCTCCTCTAAAGGTACCGCAATCCACACCATGTCAACCGGTATCTCTTACTCTGTGTTGGACAAATCACAGGCTGATAAAGTACCTCTCATCATGATGGGTTATGGTCGCACGGACGCGGTGGACGGCTCAGTGTTCCCTTACGCTTTTCCTTTGGTGACTACGTATCAGATGCAGGCCTCAGCGATTGTGAAGTTCCTAGTCGATAAGAATAACGGGTCACTGGCCAATAAAAAAATCGTCTATCTTTACCATGACTCAGCCTACGGCAAGGAACCTATCTTAGCCTTGGAGGCAGAGAGCAAAATTAATCGTTTCAAATTGGTCGAGATTCCAGTGGCTCATCCAGGTAATGAGCAGGGTGCGCAGTGGCTCAAAATAAGAGAAGAAAACCCTGATTACGTCATTTTTTGGGGCTGGGGAGTCATGAATCAAACCGCTTTGAAAGCTGCTCAGAAGGTTGGGTTCTCTAGGGAGAAAATTATTGGTTCCTGGTGGGCAGGATCCGAAGAGGACGTTATACCCGCAGGCGATGCAGCCAAAGGCTACATGAGTGCCACTTGGAACGTGGCAGGCAAAGGCGTGCCTTTGATTGCTGACATTGAGAAGGTGGTTTATGGAGGGGGCAAAGGAAATTTATCTGACAAGGCCAAAATCGGTACAGCACTTTACAACAGGGGCGTGTCTGCAGCGGTCGTAACGGTTGAGGCCATCAAGCTTGCTCAAAATAAGTTTGGCAAAGGAAAAGTCATGACTGGCGAGCAAATGCGTTGGGCATTTGAGAACCTTAATATCACCAATCAATCTTTGAGTGCGTTGGGTGCAACTGGCTTATTGCCAGAGATTAAGACATCTTGTGAAAATCATGAGGGCTCTGGGCGAGTCAAAATTCAACAATGGGACGGTACTAAATGGAACTTAGTCTCAGATTGGATTGAGGGCAACAAAGCATTGATTCACCCACTCTTTAAAGCAACTGCAGCGGAGTATGCAAAAGAGAAGAACATTACCCCAGCTTGCCTGAAAAACTAAGCTTTAGCCAAGGACTTTAATTCATGAGTACACAAACCCCTTTTCTGAGCGTCAATAACATTGAGGTTATTTACGACCACGTTATTTTGGTGCTCAAAGGGGTTTCACTTGAGGTGCCAAAAGGCAAAGTGGTCGCTTTGCTGGGTGCCAATGGGGCTGGCAAGTCAACAACGCTGAAAGCCATTTCAAACCTCCTTCATGCTGAGCGGGGGGATGTAACTAAGGGCACTATTCACTACAAACAAGACAGAGTAGACAATTTATCGCCTAATCAGTTGGTCAAGCGGGGGCTGATTCAGGTGATGGAGGGGAGGCACTGTTTTGCTCATCTAACGATTGAAGACAATCTTCTCACAGGGGCGTTCACTAGAGTGGCCTCTCAGGCCGAGATCAGAGATGATCTTGAGAAGATTTATAACTTCTTTCCCCGGCTTAAAACCCGGCGCAAGTCACAGGCTGCATACACATCGGGGGGGGAGCAACAAATGTGCGCCATCGGTCGCGCAATGATGGCGCGTCCGGAGATGATTTTGCTTGACGAGCCCTCAATGGGGCTAGCACCTCAAATCGTTGAGGAAGTGTTTGAGATTGTGAAGAATCTTAACCAGAAAGAAAACGTGAGTTTTTTGCTAGCAGAACAAAACACAATGATCGCGCTCAAATATAGTGATTACGGATATATCCTTGAGAACGGACGTGTGGTCATGGACGGAGAAGCCGAGGCACTTAAGAACAATGAAGATGTTAAAGAGTTTTACCTTGGCATCTCGACCTCGGATGATGCACAGCGCAAATCCTTTAAGGATGTTAAGTCTTACCGTAGGCGTAAGCGCTGGCTGTCTTAAAAAAATTAAATCGATTGAATGGGTAAGAAAAATCTTACTCATGGGTCGTCATCAACGAACTGCTTTTTAAAGCATCACATACCTGAGAACATATGATTACCGATTTAAAAGAAACAAGAACCCATCTGGCGCGTTCTGCTGATCTGCTTGCCAAGTTGCCGGGACAAGTAAAGTTTGCGCAGGAGAGTACTGCGTTTTATAAAAACTTCTTTAAAGGGATTGACGCAAATTCGGTTACATCCCTAGAGGCTTTAGCAACGTTGCCAGTCACTAGGAAGTCTGAGCTGGCGGGGATACAAAAAGCTAAACCACCATTCGGGGGAATTAATGCTATATCGTTAGAAAAAATGAAAAGGGTTTTCCAGTCTCCCGGACCTATTCACGAACTACAAGGCCTTGGTGGAGATAACTACAGAATGGCCCGAGCTATGAGGGCTGTTGGATTTAAAGCAGGAGACTTGGTCTACAACACATTTTCATATCATTTCACACCAGGTGCCTGGATCATGGAGGAGGGGGCACATGCGCTTGGATGTTGTGTGTTCCCAGCCGGGGTTGGTCAAACTGAGATGCAAGCACAAACCATTGCGCATCTGAGGCCCAGAGCCTACACAGGGACCCCATCTTTTTTGAAAATCATTCTCGAGCGCGCACAAGAGTTGGGAGTTGATTGTTCAAGTATCAAAGTGGCTCTGGTCTCAGGTGAGGCACTTACTCCCTCACTTAGAGAGTGGTTTAGGTCAAAGGGGATTCAGGTAGCCTCTGCCTATGCGACAGCAGATGTAGGTTTGATCGCATACGAATCTCCGTTGCTAGCCACAGGGATGATCGTTGAGGAGGACGTGATATTGGAAATCATTGAACCTTTGGGAACGAAGCCTGTTGAACTAGGGGAAGTGGGTGAGGTTGTGATTACTGTTTTTGATTCTGATTATCCACTCATTCGTTTTGCAACGGGGGATTTGTCAGCCGTTGATTTGAACTCCCTTAGAGATCCATCCCCGTGTGGCCGTACGAATTTAAGGATCAAAGGATGGATGGGGCGTGTTGATCAAACCACTAAAGTCAAAGGGATGTTTCTCTACCCTGGCCATGTCCAAGAGATAGCCAAGAAAAATCCAAATATTGGCAAAATTAGGGTCGTGCTGACTGGTTCAATTGGGAGTGAAGTGATGACGCTGCGTTGTGAGTCCTTGGATCCCGGGGGAGCAAACTCGGAGTTGTTGAGGAAACAAATCAGCGACAGCGTGCGAGATGTGACTAAGTTGCGCGCCAATGTGGAGTTAATTGAGACCAACACGCTTCCAGCGGACGGATTGGTTATTGAGGATGCAAGGTCATATGAATAATTAAATTCATAGGTTTTATCCAAAAAGATTTTCGATTAATTAGATAATAAAAGAGGACGCAGTAATGAATGTATTGCCTGGCTTAGATTTTCAACTTGGCGAGACCCTTGAGATGATGAGGGAGTCTATACAGCAATTTGTAGCCGGCGAAATTGCACCGATTGCTTCAAGTGTTGATAAGGACAATGAGTTCCCCGCTCATCTTTGGAAAAAGATGGGCGATCTGGGGCTTCATGGGCTTACCATCGGTGAGGAGTATGGGGGGACAAATCTAGGATACCTAGCGCACACGATTGCAATGGAGGAGGTCTCTCGCGCCAGTGCCTCTGTGGGGTTGTCATACGGTGCGCACAGTAATTTGTGTATCAACCAAATTCACCGAAACGGCAATGAAGTTCAAAAAAAGAAGTATCTGCCCAAACTCATCTCTGGAGAGCATTTGGGAGCACTCGCGATGAGTGAGCCCAGCGCAGGCTCAGACGTGGTCAGTATGCAGCTCAAGGCAACACGCAAAAACAACCACTGGGTTTTAAATGGTAGCAAAATGTGGATCACAAACGGCGGTGATGCAGACACGTTGGTGGTTTATGCCAAGACGGAGCCACAAGCTGGTAGCAAGGGAATTACCGCCTTTATTATCGAAAAGGGCTACAAAGGCTTTAGTTGTGGCTCCAAGCTAGATAAACTGGGCATGAGGGGATCAAACACATATCCACTCTACTTTGATAACTGTGAGGTACCTGAGGAGCAAATTTTGGGTGCTGAGGGAACGGGCGCTAAGGTTTTAATGAGTGGCCTCGACTATGAGAGGACCGTATTGTCAGGAGGGCCCTTAGGTATCATGGCTGCTTGTATGGATATTGTGCTGCCCTACATACACGAGCGCAAACAATTTGGCCAAAGCATTGGAGAGTTTCAATTAATCCAGGGCAAAGTGGCAGACATGTACACCACTTGGCAGGCCTGTAAAGCTTATGTATACGCGGTCGCGCGTGCTTGTGACTCCAAAGATCACTCCAGAACACTGCGCAAGGACGCCGCGGGTGCTATCCTTTACAGCGCCGAGAAAGCAACTTGGATGGCGGGTGAGGCCATACAAACTCTGGGAGGCAATGGCTATATCAATGACTACGCAACGGGGCGTATGTGGAGAGATGCAAAGCTTTATGAGATTGGAGCAGGTACGAGTGAGATACGCCGTATGTTGATAGGGCGTGAGTTATTCTCAGAAACTATGTGATTTATTTATCAAGTTAAGCCATTAACATCAAACCTTTACCATCAGAATTTTAAATAGGAACCCCTCATGCAACGCCTAGCCTCTCAGATCGACACCCAATCTGATGAATTCAAGTTGAACCTTCAAGCCATGCAGGTGTTGGTGAGTGATCTAAGAGAGAAAGTTAAATCAGTCTCTATGGGGGGCGGGGCAGTCGCACTACAAAAGCACAAGGAAAGGGGGAAGCTTCTACCGAGGGAGAGGATCGATTTGTTGCTTGATCCAGGTAGTCCCTTTTTGGAAATAGGGCAGTTGGCCGCTTACGGTATGTACGGGGGAGACGTTCCCAGCGCAAGCTTGATTGCAGGTGTTGGAATGATCAACGGTGTTGAGTGCATGGTAATTGCAAACGACGCAACAGTTAAAGGGGGAACTTACTATCCCCTTACTGTTAAGAAACATTTAAGAGCGCAGGAAATTGCCGAGCAAAACGAGCTACCCTGCATTTATTTGGTGGACTCAGGTGGTGCATTTCTGCCATTGCAAGATGAGGTATTTCCAGATAGAGATCATTTTGGACGGATATTTTTTAACCAAGCCAACATGTCGGCCAAGGGAATTGCACAAATAGCGGTTGTCATGGGCTCATGTACTGCGGGAGGTGCATACGTTCCGGCAATGAGTGATGAGACTGTGATCGTCAAAGAGCAAGGCACTATTTTTCTGGGAGGACCTCCACTCGTAAAAGCCGCCACGGGAGAGGTTGTAAGCTCTCAAGACTTGGGAGGCGCTGACGTACACACTCGGTTATCTGGAGTAGCAGATCACTTAGCTGAGAACGACGCGCATGCATTGTCAATTGCTAGAAATATTGTCAGCAATTTAAATCGCCCTCAAAAACCTGGCCTCCTGTCAAGTACTTACGCTGCTCCAATTTTCAACGGCTCCGACATTTTGGGTATCGTTCCAAAGGACGCTCGTAAGTCCTATGACGTCAGGGAGATCATCGCAAGACTGGTTGATGGCTCAGAGTTTGATGAATTCAAGAGTCGTTACGGCACCACCTTGGTTTGCGGATTTGCTCGTCTTTATGGTCATATGGTTGGAATCATTGCCAACAATGGAATTCTTTTTTCTGAAAGTGCTTTAAAGGGAGCTCACTTTATTGAATTGTGCTCACAAAGGCACATCCCCTTGATATTTCTTCAAAATATCACTGGATTCATGGTCGGCCGCAAATATGAAAATGAGGGGATCGCTAAGAACGGAGCAAAACTAGTAACCGCTGTTGCAACCACCCAAGTGCCCAAATTTACGGTCATCATTGGGGGGAGTTTTGGTGCTGGGAATTACGGCATGTGTGGGCGTGCCTACTCGCCTAGATTTTTATGGATGTGGCCCAATGCAAGGATCAGCGTCATGGGGGGGGAGCAGGCAGCTTCTGTGCTTGCAACGGTCAAGAAAGACGGACTCACCAAGGCCGGGCAACCCTTTAGCGGCGAGGATGAGGAGCAGTTTAAAGCCCCAATTCGTAACCAATACGAACTCCAGGGGCATCCTTACTACGCAAGTGCAAGGCTTTGGGATGACGGCGTGATTGATCCTGCTCAAACCAGAACTGTGTTGGGGCTCTCGTTGAGTGCCTCCTTGAACGCTCCTATCAAACCTACAAGGTTTGGTCTCTTTAGGATGTGATCAGTTATGTTTAAAAAAATACTTATTGCCAACCGCGGTGAAATAGCCTGCAGGATTATTAAAACTGCCAGGAAAATGGGAATTCAAACGGTCGCTGTTTTCTCAGAGGCTGATGCAAAAGCGCAGCACGTGTTGTTGGCTGATGAAGCTTGCTGCATTGGACCTGCACCTGCAAATGAGTCTTATCTTTTGATCGACAAGATCATCGATGCTGCCTTGAAGTTTGGAGCTCAGGCGATTCACCCTGGATACGGTTTTTTATCAGAAAACGAAGTCTTTGCAACCCGCTGCTTGCAGGCGGGCATCGTTTTTATTGGCCCTAGCGCAGAATCAATCAAGATGATGGGCTCTAAATCACAAGCCAAAGCATTGATGCAAAAAGCAGGGGTCTCGCTTACTCCCGGTTATCACGGCGTAGATCAATCGCCCGCACTTCTTGCCAAAGAGGCCGCAAAGATAGGGTTTCCCGTTCTCATCAAAGCCAGTGCGGGGGGCGGAGGAAAAGGAATTAGACGTGTTGATAAAGCAGAAGATTTTGATTCAGCACTAGTGTCATGTCAAAGAGAGGCTAAAAACGCTTTTGGGGACGAGCAAGTCCTAGTGGAGAAATACATAACTCAGCCCAGGCACATTGAGGTTCAAGTGTTTGGGGATAGTTTTGGTAATTTTGTATATCTATTTGAGCGTGATTGCTCGGTTCAGCGTCGCCATCAAAAGGTAATCGAAGAGGCTCCAGCGCCGGGCATCTCCCAGCAGACAAGAGCCCGCCTTGGAGAGGCAGCAGTTGCTGCCGCTAAATCCGTTAATTACTTAGGGGCAGGAACCGTAGAGTTCATTTTCTCGCCCGAGGGTGAGTTCTATTTCATGGAGATGAATACTCGACTCCAAGTTGAGCACCCTGTCACCGAGATGATCACGGGGCTTGACTTGGTTGAGTGGCAATTGAGAATTGCAAGTCATGAGCCGATACCGCTTAACCAAGAGAGTTTGACGATCAAAGGGCATGCGATTGAAGCCCGTATTTACGCAGAGGATCCTCAAACTGGATTTTTACCCTCCATTGGCCCACTCCTTCATTTACAAGTGCCGGGGGAGTCTGCAAACGTTAGGATTGATACTGGGGTGATTCAAGGCGATGTGGTCTCCCCTTACTATGATCCCATGATTGCTAAACTAATTGTTTGGGGTGAAGACCGTGAGAGCGCTATAGCCCAAATGCACCACTCACTATCAGAGTTTCATGTGGTAGGTGTTGCTAACAATATTAGGTTTATCGATCAAATAATCAAAACAAAATCATTTGCCAATGCTGCCTTATCAACCAATTTAATTGAATACGAAGAGAATAATCTCTTTGACAAAGCAACTGAGCCGCAGGCCGAGTTTCTAATGCTGGGTGCCGTATACGAGTGGTACAACTTGCCTAGTATCAGAGGTCCCGGTGCCTTGCAAAGGGGTTGGAGGCTTAATTCAAATGCACAGGTTCTCTTTACTTTTAAAGGCAAAGGGTGGATGAAGTCTATTTGTCTATTCCTTGGGGACAACGGAGTACCAACTGGTTTTAAAATTATTGGTCAAGAAAAGACTTTGGTTATTTCTAATTGGGAATTAGGTCATAACCGAGTGAGCGTTGATTATGAGGGAAATCGTTTTATGGCCCACGTAGTGGCCAATCAAAACGCTAGGTACCTGGGTAATGAAGTCGGGCGTTGGACTTATTCAGTCATTAGTTTGTCAGACCAATTGCAAATAAAAGAGGTCCACTCCGGCGAGCTCAGAGCACCGATGCCGGGTAAAGTGGTTGTGGTCAATGTGATCAATGGACAGAGCGTTAAAAAAGGCGAGGTTCTCATGGTCATGGAAGCAATGAAAATGGAGCACTCCATCATCGCACCTATGGACGGCGTTATCAAATCCTGTCTTTGTAAGGTTGGCGACCAAATTGCAGAGAGTGCAGATTTAATCGCCTTTCAGTAACAAACGGTAGAATTTCAAAAAATCTCCCATACTCAGGTTCTCTGCATTTAAACAATTACATATTATTTTTTTGACAGAATGGCCCGTCCCGCCCTAGAGCCATTAGGTATCCCAATTGCATTTGAAATAAAGTGCCCAATGCTGACTACGTCTTCCAGATTGATGCCTGTATGAATACCTAATCCATCCATAAGGAAGAGCACATCCTCTGTTGCGACATTTCCAGTAGCCCCTTTTGCGTAGGGGCAGCCCCCGAGGCCGGCAACTGAGGAGTGAAAAATAGATACACCGCATTGAAGAGCCGCAAAAATGTTAGCAAGCGATTGGCCGTAAGTGTCATGAAAGTGACCAGAGAACATAGAGGGTTGTGCAAATGTGAATATGCTCTCAAACACATTTTGTACCTGAACTGCAGTGCCTACTCCAATCGTATCTGCTATGTCAATCTCATCACATCCCAAATCAATCATTTGTTTTACCACCGCGACCACTTCATCGCTTGACACGCTACCTTGGTAGGGGCAACCGAAGGCACAAGAAATACTGCCTCTTAACCTGAGTCCATCGCGTTTGGCGGCTTGTGCTACAGGGATGTACCTTTGAATTGATTCTTCAATTGTGCAATTGATATTTTTCTTGGCAAATGCTTGTGTTGCCGCTGAGAAGATGACCACCTCTGAGACGTTGCTTTGAACAGCTCGCTCGTAACCCTGCATATTAGGTGTCAGTGCTGAGTAGACGGTCCCATCCCTTCGCTGTATTCGCGCCATAACCTCTTCGCTACTGGCCATTTGCGGGGTCCACTTGGGGGAGACGAAGGCTGCGGCCTCGATGTTTTGAAATCCTGCTTTTGAGAGACGGTTAACGAGCTCTATCTTTACATCTACGGGGACTAGTTCTCGCTCGTTTTGAAGGCCATCTCTGGGGCCGACTTCAACAATTTTGACTGATTTTGGAAGATTAAATGATTTCATTTTGTTTTATTTAAAAAGGCCTTCATTCTGCCTTGAGCCTCATCGCTGGTTCTGATACTGGCGATTCGATTGACTGTCTCATCTATCAGTTTCGGCTCAATGCTTAGAGGTGCAATATCACGAACCAGTTGCTTGCATTTTGCAACTGCTTGAGGTGCGTTTTGTGCAATGGCTGTGCAGATCTCAAATACTTTGGTCTCCGTTTCCTCAAGCTCCGTTAATTCATGAACGAATCCAAGCTCAAAGGCTTTTAACGCGGTAAATACTTCAGACGTTACAAAATACCTTCTGCAAGCTTGTTCCCCTAAGGCTTTGATTACATAGGGAGAGATCGTTGCAGGCAGTAGGCCAAGCTTAGCCTCTGAGATGCAAAAACGTACATTCTTTGAAGCAACCACTATGTCGCATACGGCTGCAAGTCCAACGCCTCCTGCATATACATCACCTTCAATCTTGGCAACCACGGGGACGGAGCATTTATAGATTGTATTCAACATATTGGCCAAGCGACTTGAGTCTTTTAGGTTCTCTTCCAGTGAGAAGTCCACCATACTCTTCATCCAGTTCAAATCAGCCCCTGCGCAAAAACTCTTTCCATTGGCCTGAAGGATCACCACTCTACACACATCTGAATTATTTATATATTCGAAAACATGTGTTAACTCATCTAATAATGTTTCATTAAATGCGTTTCTCACCTCAGGTCTATTAAGAGTAACTCTCGCAATCGCACCGTTTTCAAAAAGCAAATGTTTGTAGGGCATAGTGGTTGTCATATGGGTGTGGTTCAATGTATTTGGGCTTCCTAATAGCCCTTCTTGTGGCTATTATGCTGGGGTAAAGAAATGCTCGACAAAGTTTACTCTCGGGTAAATTTGCCTTAGCTTGTCTTTATTTTTTAGGTCGCTTAAATGTACTCACTAAGTATGCATTTTGAGGGTTTTCAGGGTTGGTGCGGACTTTGAATAATAATGATTCTCATTTATAATGGGTTCATTGTTACAAATTAATTAAATTTTGAAGTTTTAAAGGTATGTTGACCCTTGACCAAGCGATTGCAAATCAAAAGTACCGAATTGCACAAGTAAACACTCAGGCCACCGGCTCAGTGGATCTGGACCGTGCACGTCAGCTATTTGAACTCGGTTTCATCAAAGGCGAGTCGGTCATACTTCTAAGAAAAACCATGCCCGGCTCGGATCCGATGGTTGTTCGTATAGGTACTTCAACATTTGCTCTCAGAAAAATAGAAGCCATGTCGATTGGTGTTGAGATAGATCAGTCCTGAGCTTGCGCAAAAAAACAAAATCAGCGGTTGTAAACCTGGCTTTGTAAATCCACCTTAAATGACCGACAACATCATCCACTTTCACCCAACAGGCACCTTGGTGGCCTTGGTGGGCAATCCCAATTGCGGTAAAACCGCATTATTCAACCGGTTAACTGGGGGCAAGCAACATGTTGCCAACTATGCAGGAGTAACTGTTGAGAGGAAAGAGGGCAAATTAACGCTTTCAAACAACAAAACCATACGAATACTGGACTTGCCTGGCACATACAGTCTCTACCCTAGGTCGCCGGATGAACGTGTGACTTGTGATGTACTTGCAGGGGTTGCTAGGGGCGAGAAGAAACCGGATCTTTTGGTATGCGTTGCAGATGCTACAAATTTAAGAATGAGTCTTAGATTTGTACTTGCCATCAAGCGAACAGGCATACCCTGTATTGTTGCTCTAAACATGGTGGATGAAGCTAAGAGCAGAGGACTAGAGATAGACACACAATCGCTCTCCCATGAACTGGGTTTAAAGGTTGTTCCAACAGTCGCAATATCAAAAGACGGTGATAAATTATTAAGAGAATGTTTAAGTCAAGAGGTCACATCATCAAGACCTGGATTAAAGTCCCATACAAATCCAGTTAGAAACTCAGATATCAATAGCCAGTTGGGCAATGATGCATCTCCACAATTGGAACAAATTGAGGCTGATCACGAAAGAGTGCAATCCATCTTAGTGAAACTTGGTCTTGATGAGATTGTTTACCATAACGGTAGTGACCGTTTGGATTCTTTGTTGCTTCATCCTGTTGTGGGACCCTTGGTTTTGGTGGCCATCCTTTTTGCTGTTTTTCAAGCCATGTTTTCTTGGTCCACATACCCAATGGATTTGATCAAGGATTTAAATGAATATTTCAAAGAGCTAATAATTTCCTCCTTTGGTCCAGGGTGGTTGACCAGTCTCGTTGTTGACGGCGTGTTGGCCGGTGCAATGGGGGTAATAACCTTTCTTCCTCAAATACTGGTGCTTTTTCTCTTCATTCTCATATTAGAAGAGTCCGGTTATTTACCTAGAGCCGCTTATTTACTGGATCGATTGATGGGGTCTGTGGGATTGTCGGGTCGCTCTTTTATTCCCCTTTTATCTAGTTTTGCTTGTGCGATACCAGGGATCATGGCGATGCGAACCATACCCAACATGAGAGACCGATATGTAACCATGTTGATTGCACCGCTTATGACATGCTCCGCACGTTTACCCGTCTACAGTCTTTTAATTGGTGCTTTCATTCCTCAGCAAATCATTGGTGGATATTTCCAGTTGCAAGGGGTGGTGATGTTTGCTTTGTACATTGCTGGTATCTTGGCGGCTTTGCTGGTTGCATACCTTTTAAAAATACTTACCCGCTCGGGCCGCCAAGTTAGACCTCTGATGATGGAGTTGCCTCGCTACAGGTGGCCCAATCCAAGAAATATATTGATAGGGCTATTTCAACGTGCTGTCATATTCATTAAGCGTGTGGGGGGCAATATTTTGTTGCTCACTATTCTTATTTGGTTTCTTGCAAGCTTTCCATTGCCCGCAGTGGGTGAGAAAATACAAATAGAGAATACTTTTGCAGGAATTTTGGGCGAGTATTTGTCACTGCTTCTCAGCTCTATTGGGTTTAATTGGCAGATCTGTATTTCTTTGATACCGGGTATGGTCGCCAGAGAGGTTGCAATAAGTGCACTGGGAACCGTCTATTCACTGAGCGCTATGGGTGAGGACGGTATTTCTGCTGCTCTTGCCCCTATTATTAGTCAGCAGTGGAGTTTGGCAACAGCCCTCTCACTTTTGACTTGGTTCATCTTCGCCCCACAGTGCCTTTCTACACTTGCAGTGCTAAAAAGAGAGAGCGGTGGATGGAGGATTCCTCTTGTTGCAGTTACTTACCTTTTTACTTTAGCTTACATATTTAGTTATCTGGTTTATCACTTGACCATTCATCTCATTGGGTAAAGTGCGGAAAACAATATGGTATGTGTTTTGCACCAAAAAAGCACCTGCGCACCAAAGCTGGTCATAATTTATACATTTATGTCCCATTAATACTGATGTAAGACAATATTTTAAGGATCAGGCTGTTCCAAATTAGGCATGCGGATTGCGTAATAGAGTCAAACAAACTTTATCAATCACAAAATGTTTAAGTTACCAAAGCCAGCCTCTGCTACCCATAAAGCAAATGATCCTTACGACGCGGATAAGCCTTTTAGGATGGCTTGTGCCTGTGGACAAGCACATGATACCCAGGGATTGGACACTCAGAGCCTCAGGGACCGGTGCCCACTGAGTAATAGAAATACTTCGGGTCTACCTAATATCAACGCCCCATCTATTGAGCATACTTCCCAAGACTTTATGGAAGGCGCATTCGTCAAAGCACTATTTCCTGTTGACTCTGTTCGTAGGGGGTTCATCAAAGCAGTGGGAGTTAATGCTGCAAAAGCCGCTATCGCATCTGTGATGCCCTTAGGTGCCTTGCAAGCGATGGCTGAGGAGCGAGGGGCAAACGAGAAGAAAGACCTGAAAATAGGATTTATTGCTATTACCTGTGCAACCCCCTTGATCATGGCCGACCCCCTTGGTTTTTATAGAAAAGAGGGTCTTAACGTTCAGTTGATGAAGACTGCAGGTTGGGCTTTAATCCGCGACAAAATGATCAATAAAGAACATGATGCAAGCCATTTTCTCTCTCCCATGCCTTTGGCAATGAGTATGGGTCTTGGGAGTAACCAAGTTCCAATGAACGTAGCAAGTATTCAAAATACAAATGGTCAAGCTATTACTCTTCACTTAAAACACAAAGAGTTGAGAGATCCCAAGCAGTGGAAAGGCTTCAAATTTGCTGTTCCCTTTGAATACAGCATGCACAACTTTTTGCTCAGATACTACTTAGCAGAAAACGGTTTGAATCCTGATACAGACGTTCAAATTCGTGTCACTCCCCCTCCTGAGATGGTGGCTAATCTTAGAGCAGGCAACATTGATGGTTTCTTAGGCCCAGATCCATTTAATCAGCGTGCAGTTTATGATGAGGTCGGATTTATACACATCCTCTCAAAAGAAATTTGGGATGGTCACCCTTGTTGTGCCTTTGGTGTGAGTGACGAGTTTATTAAACAAAACCCAAACACGTTTGCCTCCCTATACAGGGCTGTATTGACCGCAAGTTACATGGCAAACCAGCCCAAAGACAGGGAGTTGATTGCTAAAGTAATTAGCCCAGCACAATACCTCAATCAACCTGAGACTGTACTGGCACAAGTGCTCACAGGAAAATTTGCAGATGGATTAGGGGGCATTAAGAACGTTCCAGACCGTGCAGGATTTGATCCCGTTCCATGGCAAAGCATGGCTGTATGGATGCTCACTCAAATGAAACGTTGGGGTTATGTTAAGGGTGATGTGAACTACAAACAATTGGCAGAGAAAGTCTTTTTGTTAACAGAAGCCAAAAAATACATGGCTCAAGCAGGCTTTAAGCCGCCTGAGGGGGCATACAAGAAGTTCAAAATTATGGGTAAAGAATTTGATCCCTCCAGACCAGATGAATACTTGAACAGTTTTGCAATTAAAAAAATTTAGAACTCAAGTACGGCTTTTTTAAGTTAAATAAAAAATGTATTCAGTTCATTTAAAAGCAAAGGTGCTTTCTTTGTTTATTTTTGTGATTTTTATTGGTATTTGGTACGTCAGTACGATGACGACTTCAACAAATAGCGTTTCGCCCGTGAATCTAACCCAAGAGCAAATAGAGTACCAAAAACTAATGGGTAAGGATGTGGGCGTTCAAAAAACCAATGGATTTCCCTCTCCCATTCAAATGGCGCAAGCCATAGGTAAACATTTATCCAATCCCTTTTACGATAACGGTCCTAACGATAAAGGCATAGCTATTCAGTTAGGCTATTCATTGTTTAGGGTAGGGATTGGTTTTTTATTAGCATCTTTGATTGCAATACCACTTGGATTCGTCATTGGTATGAGTCCATTACTTTACAAAGCCTTTGATCCGTTTATTCAGATACTTAAACCTATTAGTCCATTGGCTTGGATGCCAATCGCACTTTACACAATCAAGGACTCTTCACTCAGTGGAATTTTCGTGATTTTTATTTGCTCCATTTGGCCTATGCTAATCAATACTGCGTTTGGTGTATCTTCTGTCAAAAGAGATTGGCTCAATGTGGCAATGACATTGGAGGTTTCTCCCTTGAGAAAAGCATTTCAAGTCATACTCCCCGCCGCAGCGCCAACCATACTGACGGGTATGAGGATCAGCATGGGCATAGCATGGCTCGTAATAGTGGCTGCTGAAATGCTGGTTGGTGGAACGGGTATTGGATACTTTTTGTGGAACGAATGGAATAATTTATCACTAACTAGTGTGCTTTTTGCTGTACTGGTTATTGGCGTGGTGGGCATGTTACTGGACATGGTTTTTGCACAATTACAGAAATGGGTGACCTATGTGGAATGAAAGTCCACAGGGACTGGTTGTTGCGGAACTTAGCAATAATGAGAATATGAGCAAAAAAAGCAACGCCTCAGAGACTCCGTTTTTACAAGTACAAAGTCTTTGTAAGTACTACGTTTTGGAAAAACCAATATTTGCGGATGTTAACTTCACCATAAATAAAGGTGAATTTGTATGCATCATAGGACACTCAGGGTGTGGAAAAACAACCATTCTTAATGTCCTGGCTGGCCTTGACACTGCCAGTGAAGGGTACGTGATCATGGATGGGCGGGAGGTTAAAGGCCCCAGTTTAGAGAGGGGCGTGGTATTTCAAAGTCACGCACTCATGCCTTGGTTTACAGTTCGCCAAAATATTGCTTTCGCAGTTAAGTCTCGTTGGCCGCAGTGGAGCTCTAACCAGATAAATACACATGTTGAGAAATTTGTGTCTATGGTAGGCCTAAGTCACTCAATTGAGAAAAAGCCTTCCGAATTGTCCGGTGGTATGAAGCAACGTGTGGGTATCGCCAGAGCTTTTTCGATACAACCCAAGATGCTTTTACTCGATGAGCCTTTTGGGGCTTTAGATGCGTTGACTCGCGGGACAATTCAAGAAGAGTTGATAGGTATTGTGCGAGACACTCATCAAACTGTTTTTATGATTACTCACGATGTGGATGAGGCAATACTATTGGCTGATAAGATTGTGTTGATGAAAAATGCGGTACAAATCGAAGGCTCCTACACGCCAGGAGGAGTTGCCGAAATATTGACCAACACACTCCCCAAAAGTAGAAAACGAGCAGAACTGCACCACCTGGATGGATACTATGAGCTTAGGAATCACATCGTTGATTTCCTCATAGGTATCGAACACTAAAAAGCAATTAAAAAAATTAATTAAAACATTATCAAACTCATTATTTAAAACTGGAGAAAACTATGAATCGACTTATGGTGACAGAGAAAATTATTTCTACCAAAGTTTCCAAAGGAATCAAGTGGGAAACTGTTGCAAAGAAGGTGGGCGAGTCCAAAGAGTGGACGACTGCGCTTTGCTTAGGGCAAATGACCGCAACCCCTGAGCAGGCCAAGGCGGTGGCTAAGATTTTCGGATTAACTGCTGAGGAGCAAAAATGGCTGATGGTTGTTCCCTATAAAGGTTCACTTCCAACTGCGGTTCCAACTGATCCACTTATTTATCGTTGGTATGAAATTGTTAATGTTTACGGAACAACCATAAAAGAGTTGATTCACGAAGAGTTCGGTGATGGAATTATGTCGGCGATTGATTTCAGTATGGACATAGAGCGCCAACCTGACCCAAAGGGAGACCGTGTGAATGTGGTTCTATCGGGTAAATTCCTCCCCTACAAGACTTATTGATAAAAATCCGAGTTTGGACGGCACATTAAAGGCTACCAGCCAATAACTGGTAGCTTTTTTTTATGACTTTCATTGATTCTTGATACATGTCATAATTTGACAAGTCGGGTGGTCAATAATTGTCAAAATTTAGTATTTAAATCAAAATGAATTATTCAACAAGAAAAAATACACTACCTTTATCCAAGGTTTGGGTCTCTCTGATTTTCCTGGTTTTATGTATTTTTAAAACGGACGAAGCCATGGCTATTGAAGAACCAAAGTACCAAACACTTTTGACAGACCAATCGTTTGAAGTTCGTAAATACGCACCCTACGTGACTGCAGAGACCACAGTCCAGGCAGACATGGACAAAGCTTCAAACCAAGGATTTCGTCGAATCGCAGATTTCATTTTTGGCAATAATCGAACTGTCACCCAACCTGGCAGCGAAAAAGAAAACAACTCAGCAAAAATTGCTATGACAGCACCCGTAGTAGTTGAACCCTTGGCGCAAGTTCAAGACCCTATGGTGAATGCCAATGAATGGCGAATTTCATTTGTCATGCCAAGTCAGTACAACGAACAAACATTGCCCAAGCCAAATAATAAAGATGTTGTTATTCGCACCGTTCCTGAAAAATATTACGCTGTACTCAATTATTCTTGGTTGAATGGGACTGAGAAAGTACAGGAAAAATCTGATGAACTTTTAAAATGGATTCAAAAAAACAATCTTAAATCTATGGGTCAACCCAAACTCGCTCGTTATGACCCACCTTGGACGTTACCAATGTTCAGACGCAATGAGATACTGATCGAGATTGAGCCGCCTTCAACGCTTAAATAGATCTAGCTTGAAGTTGAAATCTGAGTCACTTGAATATCTAATAACTGCTTAGGTATTTTTCTGAGGGTGCGCCGTGCTACATTCGCTGCAAACCCATTCTCTAATTCGCAAAACTGCTCTTTCTCTGGAACTACTGGCGGGTACACCCCCTCAGCATGAATCAAATCTTATCTCAGGCCAAATGCGCACCTACATCTTATTGATTTGCCTAGTGTTATTTGCTACTCAAGCAAACGCTCAGTTTTCTAAATCACCTTGGCCAAAACAGGCATCCCTTCCCAACATTTCGTGGGAGGATTTGAATGGCGCTCACTGGAGTGCTAAGGATGAGGTTGGTAAGGTAGTTATCTTAAACTTTTGGGCAACTTGGTGTGCCCCTTGCCTTATGGAGCTTCCAACTTTGCAGACACTTTATGAAATTAGTGATCCTGCTCAGGTGTCTGTGATCAGTATAAATGTTCGTCAACAAAAGTCCCAAGTCTTAAACTTTATCTCAAACACTTCATTAAGCCTTCCAGTTGTATTGGACTCTAAGGGCGATATTGCTAAAAGCTTTGGTGTAAAAATCTATCCAACTACAGTTCTAATTGACTCTAAAGGTGTAGCCAGGTGGAAAATAGAAGGGGATGTGGACTGGACCACACCTTTGGTAAATGACTGGATAAAGTCTTTAGATATTCAGCATACTAGGAGATAATAGAGGGATTGCAAGCATTAAATCTATCCCCTTGGTGATTTTTTACTTGTAAATCCAAACTGCCTTCGAGGTTTTGAGTTCAGGTTTCCTTGTTTTTTATAGCAAGTAATTTTGACTCTCTTAAACGCCGACAGTTATCTAAATCAATCCGGAGCTCTTTTTATGACCCCCGTTCGTAGAACTTTTTTGCAAAGTGCATTCAGCGTTTGCGCCTCTCATTTTTTAAACCCAAGTGCGGTTGCTCAGAACAACAACGCTTTGGCTGCAGCGCAGATCAATCCTGAGAGGACTTTTACTCCCACACCAGGAAGTTGGAGAACCTTTGAGGTTACAACGCGAGTAGAGATTGCACCACCAAGCTCTAGCACCCGTGTATGGTTGCCAGTTCCATGTGTTAACTCTGCATGGCAAACATCATTAAATAATAGTTTCTCAAGCAACGGTGATTCCCAAATGACCTCCGATGGAGGGCAGGGCGTCAAAATGCTTTTGACAGAATTTAAAGCTGGAAATTCAAAAGGAGTTATTGAACTATCCAGCACTGTCAGAACCCAAAATCGACAGGACTTGTCTGGTAATTCCTCAGATTCTATGGTGCACGAGTCTTCTGATAACTTGGCATATTTCACCCGCTCAACAGAGCTTTTACCCACCGATGGAATAGTTCTTAAAACTGCTTTACAGATCACCAAAGGCGTTCACTCAGAGGAGTTAAAGGTTAGAGCAATTTATGATTGGGTAGTAAATAACGCATGGAGAGAGCCCAAGGTACGTGGTTGCGGAGAGGGCGATATCAAGCTAATGCTTGAGACGGGGAATCTCGGTGGAAAGTGTGCAGATATCAATGCACTTTTTGTTGGAATGTGTCGCTCGCTCAAGATTCCAGCTCGGGACTTATACGGAATAAGACTTGTACCATCCTTATTTGGTTACAAGGAGTTATCAGGCAATCCAAGCAGTCTCAAGGGGGCGCAACACTGCCGGGCAGAGGTTTATTTGCAAAAGCGGGGTTGGGTGGCTATGGACCCAGCAGATGTTGCTAAAGTTATGCGCCAAGAGACCCCTGATTGGATCAAATCCCCTTTGAGTCCTGTTGTTAAACCCGTTTACCAAACTCTATTTGGTGGGTGGGAGGGTAACTGGCTCGCTTGGAACAGTGCTCATGATGTTAAATTACCAAAAAGCCAGGGCCCCAAGCTTGGTTTCATGATGTACCCCATCGCAGAAAACAATGAGGGCCGGTTTGATTCCTATTCACCAGATACCTTTAAGTACCAAATTACAGCAAGAGAGCTAATGTAATCTTGGTCTCAGTCTTAGTCTTAGTCTCAGAAGCTTATTTCGGTATCTAAGATAGCTTGGTTTACGTTTTGTAGTTCTTTTTAATTACTTTAATTCGCCTTTCCAGACGGATTTGACATTTTCCAATATGCCTTATTAGTCATAGGCAATGACGGTCATTGAAACAATCAATTGGGCATTTGCACGCACCTAGATATAATAACGATCAATGGGCGACGCTCATTCAATAGTTTTTATTTATCAACCAACCCAAACAAAGGAACCCAAAAAATGTCAATCATCAATACCAACGTCCAGCCATTCAAAGCTAACGCTTTTCACAACGGTAAATTCATTGAAGTTACAGAAGCTAGCTTCACGGGTAAATGGTCAGTTTTGATTTTCATGCCTGCAGCTTTCACTTTTAACTGCCCAACAGAAGTTGAAGATGCAGCTGACAACTACGCTGAATTCCAAAAAGTAGGCTCAGAAGTCTACATCATCACAACTGACACTCAGTTCTCACACAAAGTTTGGCACGAGACTTCACCAGCAGTAGGTAAAGCTAAGTTCCCACTCATTGGAGACCCAACACACCAATTGACACGCGCTTTTGGTGTTCACATCGAAGAAGAAGGTTTAGCCCTTCGCGGAACTTTCATTATCAATCCTGAAGGTGAGATCAAGACAGCTGAAGTTCATGACAACTCTATTGCTAGGGATGTTAAAGAAACACTTCGTAAGCTCAAAGCTGCCCAGTACGTTGCAAAGCATCCTGGTGAAGTTTGCCCAGCTAAGTGGAACGAAGGTGCTAAGACATTGACACCCTCATTAGATTTAGTCGGCAAGATCTAAGCAGTCCTTCTGCTCAAAGGGGTTGCTTGAAGAGCCGCCCCTTTGCTCGGAAATCAACTTTGCATTCTCCTACCTATTGAATATTCACGACCCCATACTTCCAAGGAAAAGCCATGTTAGAAACACAAATGAAAACTCAGTTGCAAGCGTATCTTCAAAATTTACGTGCACCTATTCGTCTTATAGCGACATTAGATTCAAGTGAGAAAAGTACTGAGTTGAGGGAGTTATTGGTCGAAATCACAGGGCTCTCAGACAAAGTAACTCTGGATGAGTCAGGAATTGATGCAAGAAAACCCTCCTTTGTAGTTGCTAAGGAAGGTCAAAGCACAGGTGTTCGCTTCGCCGCCATTCCAATGGGGCACGAGTTCACCTCTTTGGTATTGGCTTTACTTTGGACGGGTGGTCACCCCCCCAAAGTTGAGCCAGAGGTTTTAGAGCAGATCAAAGCCTTAGACTCAAAGATGAAGTTTGAGGTTTACATGTCCTTGTCCTGCCACAACTGTCCAGACGTTGTCCAGGCGGCCACTTTGATGTCAATTTATAACCCGAATATTCAAACGACCATCATTGATGGTGCTCTCAACCAAGCAGAGGTTGACGAGCGACAGGTAATGGCAGTACCTATGGTTTACTTGAACGACCAGGTATTTGGATCAGGTCGCATGAGCTTGGAGGAGATCATTGGAAAACTTGATACCAAATCAGCAGAGCGGGATGCTATCAAGTTAAATGCTAAAGAGCCTTTTGATGTGTTAATCGTAGGTGGTGGGCCCGCGGGAGCTGCGGCTGCTGTTTATGCGGCCCGCAAAGGCATCAGGGTAGGTGTTGCAGCCGAGCGTTTTGGTGGTCAAACCAATGACACTATGGCGATCGAGAATTACATCTCTGTTTTGGAGACCGATGGTCCCAAGTTCGCTGCAGCCTTGGAGGCACAGGTTCGTCACTACGGTGTTGATATTATGAATATGCAACGTGTCTCAAAACTCATACCTGCAAATAAAAGCGGCGACTTTGTTCAAGTTCAAATGGAAAACGGTGGAATGCTTAATGCTCGTACAGTTATTCTTTCAACCGGAGCTCGCTGGAAAAATGTAAATGTCCCCGGTGAACAAGAATACAAAAACAAGGGGGTCGCGTATTGTCCGCATTGCGATGGACCGCTTTTTAAGGGCAAGCGAGTAGCAGTGATTGGTGGTGGTAACTCCGGTGTTGAAGCTGCGATTGATTTAGCAGGTGTGGTGGAGCATGTGACTCTCTTTGAATACGCCGATGAATTAAAAGCAGACGCGGTTCTTGTTAACAAACTCAAGAGTCTTGGTAATGTAACTATCCATGTCAGCGCTCAAACTACAGAGATAACTGGTGACGGCAAAATTGTCAACGGAATGCGGTTTAAGGACAGAAAAACAAATACTGAACATTCAGTAGAGTTAGCTGGTGTATTTGTACAAATTGGCTTGATCCCTAATACTGAGTTCTTAAAAGGTACGATTGAGCTTAGCAAGTTTGGTGAGATCGTGATCGATGCTAAATGCCATACAAATATAGAGGGCGTTTTTGCTGCAGGGGACGTGACAACTGTTCCCTACAAACAAATTGTGATTGCTGCAGGGGAGGGCTCTAAGGCAGCACTTAGTGCGTTTGACTATTTAATTCGCACACCGGCACCAACGATTGCGCTCAGTAGGGAAGTCAAAGAAACTGCTACTGCATAAGAGCGATAAACAGCAAAGCCTTTATCCAAACAAATGGGCAAATGGCTTTGCCTTATCTACGCTCTCATCTCATTTTGAAATATCTCAAGAGCCTTTGCTTTTACTTTGATAAATTTGGGATCACTGACAGATTCAGCTTTTCTGGGTCTTTCAAGATCAAAATCTAACATTGCAGCAATCCTTGTTGGTCGGCGTGTTAGAAGTAGTATTTTATCTGCCAAAAATACCGCGTCCTCCAAGTCATGTGAGACGATAAGCATCGTCACACCTGTTTTGAGATTGGCTTCTTGCAGTTTTTCTCTTATAAACAAGGTCATCTCGAAATCGAGTGCAGAAAAAGGCTCATCTAAAAATAATACCTCTGGATCGGTTGCTAGAGCCCGCATGATTGAGATGGTTTGCTGTTGCCCACCTGATAGCTCATAGGGGTACTGTTTAAGGTTGAATTTGATTTCAAATAAATCTATAAGTGCCTCTACTCTGTCCTTTACTTGGGATGCGCTCATGCCAGATCTCTTTAGAGGGTATGCAATGTTGCTCCAGGCGTTCATCCAAGGAAATAATGCATCCCTGTAGTTTTGAAATACATATCCAATTTTGGTTTCAGTAAGGGTTTTTCCATCAAATAATATTTGACCAGTATCTATTTCCGTAAGTCCTGCAATCATGTTGATCAGGGTGGATTTGCCGCAGCCATTAGGTCCAAAAATAGAGACTATGTCACCTCTTGATATTTTTAGATTAAAGTCTATATATAAAGGTAATCCGGAAAAAGACTTGTTTAAATTGTCAATCAATACATGCGTCTTACGAGGGCCGGTCAAAGGATTCGAAGCCAAACTTGAAGTGCGGCTTGAGGTGGGGGCATGAATATTAATATTTGACATCGTTATACCTTCCCGCCCCAGTGAATGAGACGGTTTTCTACAAACATAAAAATTAAATTCATCACGTATCCAAGGGCACCTGTTATCAATATGGAGCTGTACATGTCTTTGATATTGAATACTTGTTGGGCATCAATAATTCTGTGCCCAAGACCGCTCTCCGACCCAATAAACATTTCCGCCACGATCACGATGACCAGTGCCAGTGAGATGCCCGTCCTTAGGCCGATAAAGGTTTGGAGCAAGCTCTCCATCAAAAGCACATCTTTAAAGATATGGAAACGGCTGACCCCCATTGTTTTTGCTGCCATAACTCTTGTTTTCTTTGCGTTCATTACACCGTATGCACTGTTAAAAATAATGACAAGTACAGCTGAAAAAGCTGCAATAGCTATTTTGTTGATATCGGTAATTCCAAATATCAACATGAATAGGGGGATCATTGCGGATGATGGGGTTGAGCGGAAAAAATCAATCAAAAATTCAACGCTCTTATAAATAGGGGGAGAGCTCCCAAGTAAGACTCCTAAAGGAACACCCACGAGACTTGCACAAGCGAAGGCATACAAGGTTCTCTGTACGGTTGACCATAAGTCTCCCCAAATTGCACCGCTAACAAACACATGACCCGTATAGACAATAGTTGTCAGTGGAGAGGGCAGCAATGCAGCAGATACCCACTTAGCGGATACTGCGGTCGCCCAAAGTATATATAGGATCACCGGTCCTACCAGAGGTAGTAGACGAATTGTCCATTTAAAGCGCATATTAAAAGTTTGTTAATAAAGAGCAGGGAAAATTCAGAAAAGAAAGAAATCAAATTTTTGAAATTCGAGTTTCTTTCACCTCTAAAACTTAAGGAATTGACATTAAGTTTTTTTGTAAAATAGGGGTAGCGCCAAAACTTGATTTTCAAAAACTTTTCTCTCCGTGAAAACATCAAATAGTTTTTGTAATGCACGCATGTCACCAGGCTTTACCTCGGAGTGATCGATGTAGCCACTAAGAGGCACTGACTTTGCTAATTCTCCCTCTATTGCTGTATAGCCAGCTAAATATTGGTTGGCTTTCGCTCCTTCTTTGCGAACATACGCTACGCCCTCAGAATACGCGCTGAGGTATTTTGGTATAAGGGCAGCCTTTTCTTTGAGTGTTGTAGATGTTAAAGCGGCTGCACCGCCTATCCAGGGCAAGTTATCTCCGAGTACATATTTTGTAACGACCCCTGAGGCAAGTATTCGAGAGATTTTTTGTTGAGCACCAATCACCCCAGTTGGCTCTAAGATATAGGCTGCGTCTACTTGTCCGGCTGCGATTGCAGGAAGAATTTGTGCAAATGGGAGCTCCGTTACCTTTGCATCTTTAGCACCCGCACCTTGCAGAATAGCCTTCGCCAAAGTGACATTATTAATTCCAGGTCCGCAAGCTACCTTTTTTCCAGATAGTTCTGAGATTTCCTTTACGGATGAATTGATAGGAATAATAATTTCGTCAAGTACGTACTTATCATTTGCAAAGTTCACACATGTAAATTTGATGCTACCTGGCGATTGTGCATCCGCCAGAGCTAAAGCTGTAATTGCCACACCATTTGAGCAGCCATCTATCCTCCCAGCAATCATTGCCTCAACGACTTGGCTAGGACTGGCAAACTTTACTGCCTCAACGTTAACACCGGCCGCTTTGAAGAAGCCCCTCTCTAATGCAGCGTAAAACGGTAAACCTGCGGCAATAGGCCAATAACCGATAAGTAATTTTTTATCTTCAGCTCTGACTAACTGTGAAACACTCGCTGTACTGATTCCAACTCCAAGTCCAACTAATTGTTTGAGGCTTTTACGTTTAGATTGTTTAATTTGATTCATTTGAAGTATGACTATGAAGTTGTTTAGACCTTCAATATGCGCAATTATCAAGCCAACTCCAATTGTTCACTATCATCGAATTCATTGATACTGCTGCACCAATTTGATTTAAATGCGCACGCATTTGAACGTTTAATGGGTAACATATATCAATGCACAGATTTGGTGCTGTGGAATTGGAATATCTAGTATTAGTTTCAGTTCAAAGGATCTCTGAAAAATGAAAATTAAAAATTTTTAATCGAATTTTTTTGTATAAATTCATGGCTTAATATTTGCTCGGATTTATTGGTAGCGAAATTGGGTTTAAATTACCAAACCAGTCTTAGAAGAAAATCGCAATACTTTATCTTTTAAAAGTCAAACCACAAAATGAAAAACGATTTAAGTGAACTGGGTTTAATTGATGCTCATTATGCTCTAGCCGAAAAATCTTTTTCTAAAGAGAATTACGTTACAAGTCTCATAGAAAGAATCGATAAAGTTGAACCTTTGATTGGTGTTTTTGCACACTATGATTCTGCTCAGTTACGGCAAGCCTATGCAAAACTAGACTACCAAGATGTTCAAACTCAGCCCCTTTGGGGGGTGCCAGTTGGGGTCAAAGACATTATTGACACTGAGCGACTAAACACTGAGAGAGGATCAGCGGCATTTAAGGGTCGAGTTGCTAAGAGTTCTGCAAGCGTTGTGGAACGAATCCAAAACTTAGGCGGAGTCATTTTAGGTAAAACGGTGACCACTGAGTTTGCTTGGAGGTTTCCTGGAAAAACAAAGAATCCCTGGAACAACACATACACGCCAGGTGGCTCCTCAAGTGGCTCTGCGGCTGGGGTAGCAGCTAAATTAATGCCAGCCGCGTTAGGTACGCAGACCCTTGGCTCTGTTATACGGCCTGCAGCTTATTGCGGAGTTGTGGGATTCAAGCCAAGCTTCGGTGCTATATCCAGAACCGGCGTGTATCCTTTGGCATTGAGTTTGGATCATGTCGGTGTTTTTACAAGAAGTGTTGCTGATGCCGCATATCTTGCCTCCTCACTTTTTCATAATGATGGTTTAGATTTCCCCCACTTAAACACAAAACCAATTTCTTCTTCACCCGATTGGCGTAACTGGGCAAAGGAGAGTTCCAAACTAAGCAAACCATTGAAAATTGGTTTCCTGAGAACTTCCAAATGGAATTTGGTAAGTACAGAGCAGCAACTCCTTATGGATAAGGTTGCTGAGTTATTAAATGACTCTGGAGCACATGTTCGAGAAGTTGAGCTACCTGACCCATTTGATTCAATTTGGGCAACTGCGGAACTCATACAGTATGCTGAGGCAGGACAAATTAATGAATCACTAGCTAAAGAAAATCCTTCAAAGATTTCGGCTGTCACCCAAGCACTAGTTCTAAAAGGTTTAAATATAACGATGGTTGATTACGTAAAGGCACGGCGTATTCAGCAAGAGTTGATCGCAGAGTTCTCCATATTTATGAAAGGTTTTGACGCTTTGTTAACGATGCCCGCAACAGGAGAGGCACCTCACGGTTTGAATGACACAGGCAACGCTGTGTTTTGTACTCCCTTTACTTTGCTGGGGTCTCCGGCTATTACATTACCTGCTGGATGGTCTTCTAATGGACTACCCCTTGGTATTCAGTTGGTGAGTGATTGGGGTAGGGATGATGAGTTGCTTAAAATTGCAGCTTACGTGGAGACTCAACTTGCTAGCATTTATAGTCACCGTAAAATTCAACTTTCCAATCAGGTGAATATATGACGTGGTCCATACTAGCTAAGGATTCGAACGGAACATTTGGAATTGCGATTGCAAGTCGTTTTTTTGCAGTAGGGTCACTTAGTATCCATGTTAGCCCATTAATGGGTTGCTTATCAACTCAGGCATTGATGAATCCCCTTTACGGGACTCAGGGGCTTGAATTAATCAACCAAGGTATCGACGCAGAAAATGTTGTTCAAAAACTTTTAAGTAAAGACATTGGGCGTGAGCAAAGACAGATTCATGTGCTGACGGCTAACGGTGAAAGCTATGCTTTTACGGGAGCTGAATGTGTTGATTGGTGTGGACATATTAGCGTCCCTAACATCAGTGTTGCAGGAAACATGTTAGCAGGTGCAGACGTATTGGAGCGCACACTAGAGATTTTTCAAGAATCAGAGGGCCAACCTCTTGCTAAAAGGCTTATTCTGGCAATGAGCGCTGGTGAAAGTTTTGGTGGTGATAAACGAGGTAAACAGTCAGCTGCAGTTCTGATCCAACGTGACCAACCCTATCCAGATTTAAGCCTTCGGGTAGATGATCATGTAGAGCCCATTGAGGAGCTGAAACGGCTTTACAACAAAAGTTTGGAGAGGTATCAGCCCTTTATTGCGTGTTTAGCGAGCACCCAAAATCCAAGCGGAATTATTGATAGATCAATAATTGAAAATGCAATTACTGAATTTAACAATTCAAATTCATTATCCCCCATATTATCTTAAGCTTGATAACGTTTGGTTTTTTCCGCTTAGATTCAAGATCAATCCTAAAGTCTAAGCTGTAGTTAGAGTCTTTGGCCTATTTCTTCTTCTGGGGTTGCTCGATCTTTAAGATTGTTCCGTTTTCCAGTGTGATTGAGTTTGCAAAAAGTAAATCTACAGTCTTTGATTTAATGCCTTGGGCAATGACTTTTTGCCCAATCTTTACAGATTTACAAAGCTCTACCCAGTTGTGGGGAGGAAAATGGACTTGATGTTCGTTGTCCAAAAGAAGTCCATCAACATCACTATGGGCGTTGAATAGTATATTGGTTATTTTTCCAGAAACAGATAGAAGTGTTTTGGGCTCCACAAAAGAGGATTTTTCTTCTTCCATGCTATGTGGAATTTCATGCTCATGGTGACCGGGAGTACTTACTGGCGGGTTTGGATGTAATTCATTATTCATTTAATTTTCCTAGATTTTTTTATCATCAATTTTTGGATCAACTGAAATTTATTGCGATACTGCTAATCACCTATTATGGTTTGTTAGATTGTTTCTAACAGTTTGCTAGGACACATATACAAAATCTTAATTATTCTTTGATGAGAGAGCGTGCAAATATATGAAATTTAGATTTTGGTAATTTTGACGAACAAGGTGAGGTATTGAATATTGTGGATTCAGTCACCTTTAATAAGTCCTGGTATAAATAATCAACAGAATTTTGCAAAGCAAATTTGTTGTCTTGATTTTTAATACTATCCAATAACATTAACTCATGAGCGGTTTCAGTTTTTATTGCCTCTTCAGATAAATATTTAATTTGTTCTTCAAAACAAATGAACTCGACGGTATGAAAAGAAAACGAATAGTTAGACACTGGGAGGGCTATTGTTTTTTTCGTTGAAATTTGAAGGATAGGTTGAGGTTGAGGTTGAG
>CAIWAO010000156.1 GCA_903910745.1 uncultured Burkholderiales bacterium | reverse complement strand
TCCCACTCAATAGTTACTCGGTTAAAAAACATATATAAATCATATAGTTACAGCGACCCAAACAAGTGCGTGTAACTTTTGTGTAACTTAACTCAGTTGGGACTGTTTTTAACAAAGAAAAATCCTATTCGTTTTCAACGCTTAATCTTAAAGCTGTTACACAGGTTGCGGGAAAAAATAAAGCCTAGACATTTGTGACTTTAGTCCAGTCAAAAACATTAAGCAAGCCAGTCTTTACTGGACGCTTTTCATCAAAAAATATGAGCGATTTTAAAAAATTTAATCCTTCTTTGCTCGTTATTTTTGAAAAAACAATCTCAGCCTCTTCCCTATTTTTAAAGGAAATATAATAAACTGTATCATCAAACATAACAGTTTTATGCTCTATGGGAGATACCAACCGAAACTCAAAATTTTTATATAAAGCGCATATAGCAATCTTCCAATCGTTAAATGCGTAGTCACCTACACCAAAGACAGAAAATTTTGGATTCTTCACATAAATTGAACTTCCTCTGGCGTTAAGCAATTCTTTATTAGCATTCAAATATTGCCAAGTTTTTGGAGCGATGGTGGCGATAGTATCCGTATCTTCCCCTACTTTTTTTTGAGTAACAATTACAAATTTTTCTCTCCATTTTTTATCACTACCAATATCAGAACCTTTTAGCAAGGGATAAACATAGTCATTTTCTAAGCTTACAACCTCACCTAATCCATTTTGATATTTGTCACCTATTCTAGTCAACTCCATAACAGATGAGCAGTCATGTTTTACACCAGAACGCCATTTAATTGGACTATTCCCAAACAAATAAAAATACTCATTGAATGAAATTAAATCACTAATTGTAAAACCATTTCTGTGGCCAACAGTATGACTTTGCTTTGCGTCCAAACTATCAAAAACTTCGTAGTCGTACACAAATTCTTCAGCCTTAAAGTCAAAACTCATTACAAGCAAACATGCGTCAACTGATGCGTTAAATTCTTTTTTAGCATCAATTTTGTAAATTAAAGAAGAGACTAGGCAGGCTTTTTGGTTTTCTGCATGAGATAAAATTTTTCTCGCTACTGCTGTCTTAACAAGCATAGCGATAGAACCTTTTCTTAGCGCAAACCAACTCATAACTTCAAGTAGCATCCATTCTGAAATATCAAAATTTGCCTTGCCACTTATAGAGTCAAAGCCACTGTGTTTAAGAAAATTTGACTTGACTGGAAGATTGCTTCCACCTATTGAACCTATACCTGAATTGGTAACCCAAGGAAAATTACCAATTACTAACAATTCTCCATTTGAGAAAAGTAACTCTTTACTCCAATCTATACTAAAAAAATCACCTTGCTTAATTGTCACTTTATTAGTATTAATGCACTTCGTAAGTGAAGCATCCAATTCGGCCAAATAATTTTCGTTAATTTCATACCCAACAATCGTTTCAGCACTCTCAAAAGAGTCAAATGAAGACAATAAAAAAGCTCCAACACCGCATGTAGGCTCAACAATAACTTTTGGATTTAATCCAATATCTTTAAGTCTATTGCAAACAGTTTTGGCAAGACTGAATGGCGTTTGGAAATCCCCAAATTCAATCTTTTTCTTCTTAGTATCATTCATTATTAAGCTTCTTTGTGCACTGAATTAACGCCAGTTACAGTACCAGCTTTTTCAATGACTCTAGTGTATTGCAAACGCCACTGAAGCGCATTTGAAATAGTTAAATAACCTTGATTTGGCGGATTTTTAATAATTTCATCAGCCAAATTACCCATTTCAATTTCATCTACAGGAAGATTTTTATCCGCCATAAACGATATCAAGTCGTCACGATTTCCTTCATTTTTCAAAATATCAAGTAAACCTTTAGTCATTTGAAAATCTGCTGTGTATTCAGACTCAACAAAGATAGTGCTTTTAATTGTAAGAGTAGATGTGCGATTAATAGAATCATCCGTCTTATCGTAAACAAACACAATTAAAGAATAGCCTAATCCATAAACTTTCTGTCTGGCAGACTTAAATGGACAAGAAGATTGCGGTTGACGGATACTTGTAACTTTCATGTCAACTTTTAAGCTGGGGAAATCTATTCCGCTTGCAGAATTACCTGGTACAAATTGGTAACCCTTTGCAACTAAAAAATCTGAGAATTTATGCTCTAGATATGTACCAACAGCTTTACCATCTGTTACTCCAAAGAGCGTTGGTTCTGTATGCTTGCATTCTTCTTCTGAAAAAATTTTAGCTTCACTACAAAGCAATTCAATCGTTAAAGCTGTCATAAATCTTCCCTTATATGTGATTTTTACAGGGCATAGAACTCTTTAGACTCAATCGTTTATAAGCGTAAGGTATATCATTGCCACTTGGTCAACCTGTAATTCTACAAGCTATTGACAGATAAATGTGCCTTATGTACAGTCATATGTCAATTCATACAACACACTAAGGAGTCTTGACATGAGCCGTGTAGCAGAAATTAACGCACAAATTGCTAAGTTGGAACAGGAGCGGGAGAGTGCCATGCTCGTTGAGCGTGACAATGTGCTCGC
>CAIWAO010000155.1 GCA_903910745.1 uncultured Burkholderiales bacterium | reverse complement strand
TTTAGAATCCAAAAACAGAAAAAGGGTTAGTAAGTAATATCTTACTAACCCCCATATCTTTTGGTCGGCGTGGCGGGATTCGAACTCGCGACCCCTTGCACCCCATGCAAGTGCGCTACCAGGCTGCGCTACACGCCGAAGTTCTATATTATAACGTGCAAACCACTTTAAGTGGCTTAGTGTTCAAAGCTCGCTCAGTAATTCTCTGATCTCATAAAGCTCTTTGCGAAGAGCCTGTAATTTTGGTTTATCGGTGAGCACACCGGCCAGGCTCCAAGGCTCTTCAACTGCCTCGTCACCAATGCTTAAGTTGTCCTCCAACTCTTCAACACCTACAAGTAAAACCTCGCCTGCACGTTTTTTATCCCGCTCGAATTGAACAATTTCGATGAGTTTATTACGGGCACCACTGATGGTGAAACCCTGGTCGTATAAAAGATCTCTGATTCTTCTAACCAAGAGTACTTCGTGATGTTGATAGTATCTTCTGTTCCCTCTTCTCTTCATTGGACGCAGTTGCGTAAACTCCTGCTCCCAATAACGGAGCACATGAGGTTTGACACCGCAAAGCTCACTCACCTCACCAATCGTGAAGTAGCGCTTTGAGGGAATGACGGGAAGAGAGGTCTCCATGAACTAAATGTAAATCAAATAATACCAATTGCAGGGGTGTTAAGGTTACACGAAGTTTGCGATATTAGTAAGTCTTTTATGCAGCTTCGCCCTGAATTTGTTGTTTTAATTTAGAGCTTGCATGAAATGTGACAACTCTTCTGGCTTGAATGGGGATAGATTCGCCAGTCCTGGGATTTCTTCCAGGTCTTTGGGCCTTGGTTCTGATCTGAAAATTGCCAAATCCAGAGATTTTGACGTCCTGGCCTTCAACGAGATTTTTTGAGATTAAATCAAAAAAAGCATCGATCATCTCTTTAGATTCGCGTTTATTCAATCCAATTTGCTCAAACAACAATTCAGCCAGTTGAGCTTTGGTGAGCGCTGGGGTTTCTAAACTCTCGAGTGACAGTTCCATGATTCATTACTCCGGTTTGCAAGAGTCTTCTTAGACTTGATTAGCAACTTAACTAAAATTTAAATTACCTTTACTCAGGCAATCTAACTGCCCATTCATGGCCATTCATGCCCATTCATTTTTTACGTACGCAAACGTGCACCCAACTTGGCACTCAAAGCAGCCAACACCACCTCAATGGTACTCTCAATTTGAGGCTCCGTTAAGGTAGCTTCCTCGCTTAATAGGCTTAAGCGAACTGCCAAACTTTTCTCGCCCTCTTGTAGACCCGGTACAGATTGACCTTTAGGTCTATAAATATCAAAAAGACAAGCAGATCTAATCAGCCCCCCCGTTGATGCACTGTGGACTGCGTCCAAAAATTCTGCATGCGTCGTACTTTCCTTCACAACCACAGCCAAATCACGTTCAACGGCCTGGAAACGGGCTACGGGTTGTGCTTTAGGTACTGTGCCTGATACCAATGCATCCCAATCAAATTCAAACAGCAAAGGTGCATTTGCAAATCCCCAAGACTGACGATGTTTGGGATGTAATTCGCCCAGGTATCCAATCACTTTGTTATCTTTTAAAACGACAGCACTGCGCCCTGGGTGCAGTGCAGGATGTGAGGTGAAGAGTGCTTCTTTGGTTTGATCCGATAAAGATTTAAACTCCAAGCGAACCGGAGCAAAGAGGGCTTCAACATCGGCTTTTAAATCAAAGAAGTCGACCCCTCGCTCAGGAGTTCCCCACTGAAGTGGTGCCTGCGCCCCATAGGCAAGTCCTGCAATTCGCATCGGCTGATCGATGCCAGCAACTGTTGTGCTGGAATGCTCTACGCTTGCGTCCTTCTTGAAAATTCTACCCATCTCAAAAATACGTACACGTGTTGCCTTGTGATCCAAGTTAAAGCGAAGGACCTCAAGCAAGGAGCCCAAAAGGGATGAGCGCATCACGCTCATCGGAGCAGCAATTGGGTTTAACAATTTAACAGGGTCAGTGTTCCCGCTCAGCTCTTTTTCCCACTCTTCTTTGACGAAGCTGAAGTTGATAGTTTCTTGGTAACCCAGTCCAGCAATTTTTCTTCTCAAAGCAAAGGGTGCTCGTTGCGACTCGGCACGTAGTTTGGGTGTTATGGGGGCAACGGGGGGTGATGAGGGAAGGTGATCAAATCCAATGATTCTTGCAACCTCCTCTATCAAATCTTCTTCAATTTGAATATCAAATCTATAAGAGGGGGGAGTTACGCTCAGTAAGCCCGGCTGCTCAGACACCTTCAAGCCAAGGCTTTGTAGGGCCTGCACCATTTTTTCTTGAGAAATGGTCATACCAATCACTTTGATTGCACGCTCTACTCTTAGACTCACTGGTGCCCGCACAGGGGTGTTGACCGTTAAATCAAATACGGAGCCGCAACTCAGGGATTGGCTTGCACAGATCAACTCAATCAACTGGGTGATCCGCCCAATTGCCCACACTGTGAGCTCAGGGTCAACGCCCCTCTCAAACCTGTGACCCGCATCGGTACTGAAGTTAAATTTCCTTGATCTACCGACCACCGATTGAGGCCACCAAAATGCGGCTTCAATGTAAATGTTTTTTGTGGCATCTCCCACAGCGCTTGCATCGCCGCCCATGATTCCTGCAAGCGATTCAACTTGAGCATCATCTGCGATGACTCCAACTGAGGGGTCTAGGTTGACGGTGTTGCCGTTTAATAGTTTAAGAGTCTCGCCCTCTTTGGCCCACCTAACCTGGAGGGCTCCAGTAATTTTGTCACGATCAAAAATGTGCGTCGGTTGACCGGACTCAAACATCACATAGTTGGAGATATCCACGAGTGGGCTTACGCTGCGTTGGCCACACCTCTCAAGGCGTTGGATCATCCAGTTGGGGGTTTTAACACTCGTGTTGAGCCCCCCCATAACGCGTCCGCTGAATCTTCCGCAAAGCTCTTTTGCCTGAATCTCAACTGCTAGTTTATTTTGTGAATCACTGGACTCTACAGCATGGTGCTGAATTTGAAAGGTTTGGCCAGAAATTGAAACCGCGCTATTTGTATCAGCTAGTGATTTTAAAGGAGCACCGGTCAATGCACTCAACTCACGTGCTACACCGTAAACACTCAAGCAGTGGGCCAGGTTTGGAGTTAATTTCAAAACAAAGAGAGTGTCGTCCAAGTTCAGATGTGACCTAATGTCTTGTCCAACAACTGCATCTGTCTCTAACTCAAGTAAACCACCGTGTTCATCATTGAGTCCCAGTTCTTTGGATGAGCAAAGCATGCCCTCACTCTCTACGCCCCTTAGTTGTCCGACTTTGATGGCAAAGGGTTTACCGTCTGCCCCTGGGGGGAGAACTGCACCAACCGTTGCACAGGGCACTTTGATGCCTACTCTTGCATTGGGTGCACCGCAAACAATGTTCAGTGGTACTGGTAATCCGACATTGACTTTGCAGACCCGAAGCCTATCGGCGTTGGGGTGTTGCACGGCTTCAATGATTTCGCCAACCAACACTTTTGTAAAAGGGGGAGCAACCACTTTAAGCTCTTCAACCTCTAGTCCTGCCATAGTAAGCACATCGGCTAGGGCCTGAGTGGAGATAGGCGGATTGCAAAACTCACGCAACCATGATTCTGGGAACTGCATAAAATATTCTTAAATTAGGTTGGAATTATTTAAATTGACTGAGGAATCTTAAATCCCCGTCAAAGAAAAGTCTTAAGTCATTCACACCGTAGCGAAGCATGGTCAAACGGTCTGGCCCCATGCCGAATGCAAAACCAATATATTTCTCCGGGTCTAGTCCCATATTGGAGACCACTTTGGGATGCACTTGCCCCGACCCTGCAACCTCTAACCAACGACCTGACAAGGGTCCGCTTGAGAATTTAATATCAATTTCTGCACTGGGTTCAGTAAATGGGAAAAAGCTCGGCCTAAAGCGCAGCTCTAGGTCACGTGTTTCAAAAAATGAATAACAAAAATCAGTAAAGACAACCTTTAAGTCTTTAAAACTCACGGCCTCACCAATCCACAATCCTTCACACTGATGGAACATGGGTGAATGAGTTGCATCACTGTCAACTCGGTAGGTACGCCCTGGAGCTATGACGCGAATTTCTGGGATTGCCTCGTTCGCGTCTAACGCAGCCTTGTGCTTTCTCACATGTTCGACTGCGTAGCGAATTTGCATGGGGCTCGTGTGAGTTCTAAGAACGTAGTCACCCTCTACATAGAAAGTGTCATGCATAGACCTTGCAGGATGGTCGGGGGGGGTATTGAGCGCTGTAAAGTTGAACCAGTCCGTCTCAATCTCAGGGCCCTGAGCAACATCAAACCCCATGGATCCAAAAATAGCTTCGATTCTCTCTAAAGTTAAAGAGACCGGGTGCAAACCGCCAGAGGCCTGAGCACGCGCGGGAAGGCTTACATCAATAGCTTCAGCTTTTAATTGCACATTGAGTTCGGCGTCCGCTAGGGCTTGCCTTTTGGCGTTAAGGGCTTCTTCAATTGCGACCTTTGATTTATTAATCAACGCACCCTGAGCTTTCTTTTCCTCAATGCTTAAAGCGCCAAGCCCTTTCATCAACACCGTAATGTGACCAGCTTTGCCAAGAAACTGAGCCTTCGCGTTCTCTAGTTCCGCGGGGGTCTGGCAAGACTCGAATAACGCCTTGGCATCTCGCACCAGGGTATCTAGATCGCTCATAAAACTCTCGAATTTAGTTTGGAGGTATAGGTATAGGGGTATGAAACAAAAAAGGGATCGAAGCTTTAAAAAGCCACAATCCCTTGATCATTAAGTCAATCCAACTGGAGAAACTTGAAGAAGTTTTAATCCATCAAGTAAACAGTTAGTTGCTTATGGTGAGTATTGTGAGTTGTGTGAGTTAGGTAAACAAAGTCACCCAACTCAAACTAACTCCCTAACATTCACTTATGCAGCCAGGTGTGCTTTCACTTGATCTACGATAGTGCCGAAAGCGGCCTTATCGTGCACAGCCAAGTCAGCAAGCATTTTGCGATCGATCTCAATCGCAGCTTTGCGAAGACCGTTGGCAAATTGGCTGTAAGTGATTCCAAACTCTCTAGCTGCTGCGTTGATACGAGCAATCCAAAGTTGTCTGAATACACGTTTCTTTGTACGACGGTCTCTGTAGGCATATTGCCCTGCTTTCATGACCGCTTGTTTGGCGATTCTGAAAACATTTCCACGACGACCACGAAATCCTTTTGCAAGGGCAAGTACTTTTTTATGACGGGCTCTTGCCGTCACACCACGTTTTACGCGAGGCATATTTTGGTAAATAAGTCATAATGGAGAAAATCTACTGTGGCTACAAATCTAACCAGAATTAATAACAATCAAATTACCGATGCCAGTGCCGGCAACGCCTATGTGGGTGT
>CAIWAO010000154.1 GCA_903910745.1 uncultured Burkholderiales bacterium | reverse complement strand
TTCAAAGTTTGAGTGGTAAAACCCACCAAGTGTTGACAGCTATTTGCGTAGGCATTCCAGATCCAGTCAACCCGCTTGAGAAATTGGATCCCTCATGGGGCGGCCCTCTAGGGGCTAAATTTTTTAGCGCACTCAGCATCTCAAGCGTAGAGTTTGATACGCTAAGTGTGGATCAAATCAAGGCATACGTTCAAAGTGGTGAACCACAAGGTAAGGCGGGAGCTTACGCTGTGCAGGGGAGGGCGGGCGGCTTTATCAAGAAAATTGAAGGTAGCTACTCAGGGATAATGGGGCTCCCGCTCTATGAGTGTGGTCAGATTTTGGAGAGATTAGGGGTCGCTATATTGTAAGAACTCCAAAATCAAAGTCTATGTCTTAAGATGCATGGTGTTTAATTCATTATTTGATAAATTCGACTATAGTTTAGTGATGCAAAAAGAAATTTTAATCAATTGGTCTCCCCAGGAAACTCGTGTTGCAGTGCTTGAGCAGGGATCTGTTCAAGAGATGCATCTAGAGCGAACTTTAGAGCGCGGATTGGTGGGTAATGTCTACATGGGTAAAGTCTCAAGGGTATTACCAGGCATGCAGTCTGCCTTTATTGATGTGGGACTTGAGCGGGCCGCTTTTTTGCATGTCGCTGACCTTCAAAGCTCAATTGCTGCTAGACACTCTGAACCCCATACAACCACACCACCCACAAACCCTGCTGAGTTGACGTTAACGCCCATTGAGAAACAAGTTTTCGAGGGGCAGATTTTGATGGTTCAAGTCATCAAAGATCCAATTGGTACAAAAGGTGCTCGACTCACCACTCAAATAAGCCTTGCTGGTAGGGTACTGGTTTTTCTACCTAAAGATGAACATATTGGTGTGTCCCAGAAAATCCCCCTGGAGCAGCGAAATGCATTGAAGCAGAGGTTGCAAAAATTGGTTCTAAGCGTCACCGGTGACCCCAACTCGAGCTCAAGCACTGATCAGAGCGCTCGAATTTGGGGGGGCTTCATACTGAGAACCAATGGTGAGGAAGCAAGCGATGCAGAGCTTTTGGAGGATATCAAATACCTTAGAAAAGCTTGGTTTAGGATGAAAGATTTGTCAAACAAGCTTCCTCCCAAGTCCATCGTTCATCAAGACTTAAGTCTTTTGCAGCGCGTGTTAAGAGATTTTGTTGATGAGCATACCCATTCGATAAAAATTGATTCGCGTGAGCAATTTGAATTATTAAGCTCGTTTGCAAATGAGTTCATGCCGGCTGCTGCTTCAAAATTGGAGCGTTATTCGGGTGAGCGCCCAATCTTTGATCTGTTCAATATCGATGATGAAGTCAATAAAGCCTTGGGGAGAAGGGTTGATCTGAAATCAGGGGGGTATTTGGTGATTGACCAAACTGAGGCTCTCACGACTGTGGATGTCAATACAGGAGGGTTTGTTGGCGCAAGAAATTTTGATGACACGATTTTTAAAACAAATCTTGAGGCAGCCGGTTCTATTGCGAGGCAACTCAGGCTCCGAAATTTAGGTGGGATCGTGGTAGTTGATTTTATTGACATGGTCAAAGAGGATCATAAAGTTGCTGTACTCTCGGAGTTTCAAAAGCATTTAAGTAAGGACCGCGTTAAGACTGTTGTGAGCAGTTTTTCATCTCTAGGATTGGTGGAGTTGACGAGAAAACGCACGCGTGAATCGCTCGCTCAACTCCTGTGCAAACCCTGTGAGATATGCTCAGGTAGAGGTATCGTTAAAACAGCACGAACGGTGGTTTATGATATTTTCAGAGAAATCCTCAGAGAGGCTAGACAATTCAATCCAGCTGAAATTAAAGTGATGGCCTCCCCCGAGGTCATTGATCTCATGATGGATGAGGAGAACCAACATTTGGCTGGACTGAGTGAGTTCATAGGAAAACCAATCTCATTAAAGCCCGAGTCTAGCCTGGGGCCAGAGACGTATGACATTGTTCTTTTGTAGGAGCGCTCAACCGTTGTGAATCCAATTCCTATACTAACTTACCACCAAATTGATAAAGCGCCCCCCAAAGGGACTCCAATGAGGAGTTTGTACGTTTCTAAAAACTCATTTGAACGCCAAATGATGACTCTAAAAGTATTGGGGTACAAGGGACTTAGTATGAGCGAACTACAACCCTACTTATTAGGTCAAAAGCAGGGTCGAGTGATTGGCATCACCTTTGATGATGGCTATTTAAATAACTTAGTCCATGCAGCGCCCATCCTCAAATCGATGAATTTTTCATCTACTTGTTACGTTGTGAGCGATCTTATTGGTGGCACCAACAGTTGGGATCATATGCTAGGGGTCCCCAGTGCGCCACTTATGAATCTGGCTCAAATCAAAGAGTGGATAGATTTAGGCCAAGAGGTAGGTTCCCACACTCGTACACACCCCCACCTAATCGAATTAGAGGACTCGGTTGCAAGAGAGGAGATTGAGCTCAGTAAATCGGAGTTACAAAGCCGGTTGGGTGTTGTCGTGAATCAATTCTGTTATCCGTATGGTCAGTTTACAAAGGTTCATGCCGAGTTGGTTAAAGCCGCCGGCTACTGGGCAGCAACTACGACTAAAAGGGGCCGAGTGCAAGCCCTCAATGGCAGTGCAGGCAACTTAGTGACGGATAAGGATTATTTGTTTGAGTTACCCAGAGTCCCAGTTGTGCGTTCAACCTATTGGCCTCAGTTTTTATTGAAAATTGCGACGTCTTATGAAACAAGGCGAGCCGTTATGGATTAGGGGATGAGTTCGTTAAGTTTATATAATTACGAAAAACTTCACTCTGCCTTGGAGGATGTGAATCTGAAGTATTCTGAAATATTCTGAAAAGTACGCTGCATAATTGAGCCGGTTAAGGTGTTCGCTCAAAAGGCGCAACATTAATTATGCATACTTACTAAAAAACAGTGGAAATTAATTCTTATTTTTAAGTAAGGTGGTGATTATTTGAATGCTTCTTTCGTCAAAGCCATTAGCGAGATGCTAGGCAAGTCACCCAAAAAGGGGGGGCAAAAAAATGATAAAGGCTCACCATTGAGCGCTGATGAGTTGTTGATGCGTAGACAATCTTTGTCTGCGGTTGATGAATTGGAGGTGCAACAAAGCTCAAAACTTAAAAATAGAGAAACTAAAGAAGATTCTAAATCTAGATTTTCAAGCGCACTGAGCAAGCAATTAAATAAACGATTAAAAATTGCGGTGCTTCATAGAAATTTTGATCCAACCGCTGGCGGAGCAGAACACTATGCGGTGGCCATGGTGGAGTCATTGGCTCATATTCACGACTTTCATATTTTTTCCCAGCACTTTAATCACGATTGGCCTGAGTTGACATACCACCAGGTCCCCCAGTTCTTTGTTCGGCCTAGATGGCTGAACCAGTTAATCTTTGCGGCCTACTGCGCAAAGGCAACCAAGCGCGGATTCGATGTGATTCACTCACACGAGAACACCTGGAGCGGGGATGTCCAAACCGTGCACGTTATGCCAATAACTCACAATCTTTTTGCAGGCAAGGGTAGACTACAAAAACTAGTGCAGTGGATTAAAGTTATCTTAAGCCCCAGGCTTTTAACTTACGTTGCACTTGAAAAATTAAGATTTAAAAACCAACCAGGTCGATGGTTCGTTGCTGTTTCCTCCAACCTCAAAAGACTGCTCGAGTATTCAATGGGATGTGCATCCAGCGCACTTATTACCATCGCCCCAGGGGTCAATGTAGGAGAAGAGCTCAACCACGGCGAGCGAGCTGTCAAGCGAATGCATGCTAAAGAGCAGATGGGCTTGCCTGAGAGCAGACCCTGTGTTTTGTGGGTGGGGCACGATGCTCAAAAAAAGGGACTTGATACAGCTTTAAAAGCTTTAACTTTATTACCAGCAGATTATGTTTTAGTTATAGCTGGGGCAGCAAAACCAAGAGAGTTCTGGGCTCAGCATTTGACTGAGAAAATGAGTGCACGTGTCATCGAGAAAGGAGTCATCAATGCAGAAAATTTGCAGACTCTTTACTGCGCTTGTGATTTATTGATCCATCCAACCCGCGAAGATACCTTTGGCATGGTGGTGTTAGAGGCGATGGCAAATGCTTTGCCTGTCATCGTCTCTGGTCCACAATACTGCGGGATAAGCTCTGAGTTGATAGACGGACAGAACGCTTTGATTTTATCGGACCCAGACGATGCCACAGAACTTGCTGGAAAAGTGGTCTTGGCGATGCAAGGTCATATGAGGGAGAGCCTTTCTAAGCAGGGACAAGCTTGGGCAAAAACTCAGGACTGGGGCAAAATGGCTGAGCTACAAAATACAGTTTATACACATATTGCCTACGATCTCAGCATTAAAAAATCTAACTCATGAGCTCAGCGCAGTCGCAACAAAACCTTCAACATGAGGGACCTTTAATACCGCCTCGATCAATTTTGATGATCAAGTCTCACAGCATGGGGGTAGGAGACTTGCTCAGATCAAGTGCTGCTTGGAGAGCCCTAAAAAACAAGTGGCCCCAGGTGCAACTGCATTTGCTTTTTTTAAGCAAACACGCTGGCTACCCCACTGAGGAACTAATTACGGAGCACCCGCTTCTCTCAAGTGTTCAGTTCCTAACGATTCAAAACGGACATCCTGGGCTACCTAAGTTAGAGCGCCCAAAAGTGCCTTTTTTAAAGTTGGTGGGGGAGGTGATCAAAACTGCAAAAAGATGCAGTCCCGATTGGATCATTGATTTTGAGCCCTCTGGGGCAAGAACCAGTTTACTGACTTGGTTTGCTACAAAAAGCGTAGGAGCAAAGTCCTTGGGTATAAACCAGGTGTTTGGTCGTTCTATTTTTTATACTGAGAGCGCTGCAAATGTACAAGAGTTTGCACAGGCCAGAGGTCTTAACCTTCCGCTTGAATATACATACCGAGATTTTGTGGTTTTGGCGGCCTGGGGGATTGAGCGAGGAAGTATTCAAATCGAACTGAGTGAGACAAAAAAAGGTGGGGAACTGCGCTCTGTGTTGGAGCATGAATTAACTGAATTTTCCGAATTATCTGAATCATCTGATACTGGTGGTAATCGAATTGTAGAAACACTGAGCTCCAATCAAAACAAAACCTTAGCCCCTGAGAGCGCTCAACATATCCCAGTTAATCACCACCTTGTGATTGGATTAAATATCGGGTGCGGCACACTGGATGCAATGTACAAACGACCAGATTTGAAGACATTAGCCAATTGCGTCAGTAAGGTGAATCAGTACTGCAACCCAGTTTGGGTTCTAACAGGGGCTCCAAATGAGAAAGAGGTTAACCAGGAATTTATAAATATATATAAATCCCTCTTTGGTGAGGGTTTAAAAGTGGTTGATTTTGCGGGGCGCTGTACTTTGTCCGGGTTGACGGGAGTTATTAACTGTTGTGATATCTTTATTTCTACCGATTCTGGACCTTATCATATGGCCGTTGGGCTACGCAGACCCACATTGGTTTGGTTCACTTACGCGGAGCATTCATCTTTTCATGATGTGAGTTGGTGTGAAAGACTTATTCAACCCAATACACAGGAGTTCTTAAATGCTTTTAAGAAACTTCTAAATCTACCGAGCTCAGCTAGATAAGACAGTTGATGGGGCGCATTGTAGTCTTGGGTGTATTAGGTATTAGTTATTCGGTATTCCGTATTCGGTATTCATAGGGTAATCGGGAGTTGACCAAAATTACCCAATTTGAAGAGGGCTGCGTACGCCCCGGACTTATCAAGTAGCTCTTTGTGAGTTCCCGATTCAATAATACGTCCATGATCCATTACTAAAATTCTTTGAGCATGTTCAATGGTGGACAAGCGGTGGGCAATGACGATAGTAGTCCTCCCCCTTTGAAGGCGACTTAAAGCACTTTGAACCATACTCTCTGACTCATTATCAAGTGCAGAGGTGGCTTCATCTAAAATTAAAATGGGTGCATCTTTGTAGAGCGCTCTAGCTATGGCTAGTCGTTGCCTTTGTCCTCCAGATAGTTGTGAGGCGTTATGACCAACAACAGTGTTTTCTTGATCTGGCAAGGACTCTAGGTAGCTTTGCAAGTTGGCAGAGATCAGACACTCGCGAACTCTTTGGTTGTCGACAACTTGCCCCAGTGCAACGTTTTTCGCAAGCGTGTCGTTGAGAACGATGACGTTTTGGCTGACCATTGCAAATTGGGACCTTAAATTGATTAAATCCCATTCCCTTACGTTTACGCCGTCTAAGAAAACAGAGCCCGAATTCACATCCAAAATTCTAGGTAGTAAACTTGCAAGAGTGGTTTTACCAGAGCCTGAGGATCCGACCAATGCAACGGTTTCACCGGCCTCAATGGTTAGTGATATGTCTTTAAGGGCAGGATCTAAATCAACAGCATATTGCACTGTCACATTGGATAGTACCAAATCTCCTTTTGCCCTTAGAGTTGAGTGCGAACCACCGGTCTCTATTGGAGTGTTCTCTATAAGGTCAATACCCCTCTCTAGCGCAGCCAAGCCTCGGGTAATGGGGCCAGCCACTTCGGAGAGATGCTTAATGGGGGCTATCAACATCAACATAGCGGTTACAAATGCAGCAAACCCGCCCACAGTGGTTCCGGACTGAGTGCTTTGTAGCAAAGCAATACTGATCACCCCAGACAGTGCTATTGCTGACATCATTTGAGTCAATGGGGTCAACGCAGAAGATGCGACAGTTGATTTCATCGCCAAGCGTTCTAAAGTCTCACCGAGTTTGACAAATCGATCGATTTGGGACTGCTGGGCCCCGTAGAGTCGTATCTCTCTAAAGGCAAGTGCGTTTTCCTCTACAACATAAGCCAACTCATCCGTTGCTTGTTGATTGCTTGTAGTTAATTTAAAAAGCCTTTTGGTCATTGCTTTCATAAGCCAAGCAACGCTTGGAAACAAGAAGGCAACGATTAAACTGAGCTTCCAGTTGAGGTACAGGAGATATCCAATCAAGGCGATCAAAGTCAGGCTGTCCCTGGTTACGCTCAAAATAGAGTTGACCATCATGTAGGCACCGCTTTGAACCTCATAGACCAAGGTGTTACCTAGGGCGCTAGATGTTTGCAATCTAAATAGGGAAGGGTGGGCGTCTTGGAGCCTCGCAAACATGGCTTTGCGAAGTCCATACAGTCCTAAGTTGGCTACTTTAGCAAGAGTAACTTGTCCTGTGAAAGCGCATACGCCTCGAATACCAAAAAGTCCAAGAATGCAAACAGGTACCAACCAGATTTGGATTTGTCCTCCCTGAAACCCTTCATCCAATAGCGGCTTTAGGAGGGCCGGAACCAATGGCTCCGTCAAGGACATTATGATGACAGAAGTAACAGTGGCTATCCAAGCACTCTTTGGATTGGCAAAATATTTTCCAGCGCGCTTTAGACGCTTTAAGAGATTAGAGTAATCTGTCATATTGAAGGAGACTTTAAGGATCAAGTAGACCAGCTGTTGGTCCGAAGGGCGATTTTAGTTCAGCAAAGGATTGAACCATTATCGCTTAAAGGTGCTGTTTGAGAGATTCGACCCAGTCCCCACGAGTTCAAGTCTTCAAAATTCTTGCAAGCACACGGTTCTTGTTGACCAGTTCGTTGTCGCTAGGTTGTGAGCGGTGCCACAAATGAAACACTTCGGTTGCAAAGCTACCTGATATACGTTGAATTCCAGCGTCTTCTAGTCTAAATACAAAGTCAGCATCCTCATGGCCCCAGCCTTCAAAACTTTCATCAAATCCAAAAATTCTTTGTGCATCCCCTCTCCAGCAAGCCATGTTGCACCCTTTGATTCGCCTCCAAATGTGTTTTGAGTATTTTCTAAAAGGATGTCGGGGGAGTTTAAAAAGGAGGGGTAACAATTTGCTAATTTGCCCCTTCAATCTGTATTCAACAGATTTATATAAAAATCCAAACTTGCTGTTCTTTTCAATTAATTCAAAGTGTTTGTTTTCAAAATTGCACAGCTCTTTGGTGAAACTCTCGGATATCAAGACACGACTTCCAGTTACAAGTTGACCCTCCTTAGCAAGCAAGCGGTGCTGCTGGATGAAGTTGGGTTGCACGATGCAGTCACCATCCAAAAATATCAGATATTGCCCACTCGCTTTTTCAATTGCCAGATTAAGAATTTTAGATTTCCTAAAACCATTATCCTCATGCCAAAGGTGGGTGATGGGGACAGGAAATGTTGGCTTTAATGAATCGATAAGTTCCCTGGTCTCATGCGTTGAGCCATCATCTGCAATGACGATATCAAATTTTGTATCGCTTTGATGACTCAAACTTCTAAGGCACAGTTCAAGTGCCTTGGGCCAGTTGTAGGTGGCTAGTAAAACTGTGATCGTAAAAGGGTTTAGAGCAGGCATCGTTATTTTTGACTTGCCTGCCCGAGGTGCCAGAGTTTGATGTATTTGTAATACGCCCCTTCGGCGTTGGATACAGCGAGGGTTAAGCCGTGAAAACCGTCCAAGAAACCTAATTTAAAGAGGTAGGTTTTAATAAATGCCCCGATGCCGTGAAGCACAGCGGCGGCGGGGGAGGACTTTTTACCACGGCTTAGTTGCTCTGTGGCCCACAAAGTCGAGTATCGGTTAATTTTATCCAGCACCTCTTCGTAATCTGCAAAGCTATAGTGGAGCATGTTGCCACTTAGTTCTTTTAGCTTAGACTGCTCCAGCATGTCCAATTTTTCATGAACTCGCGAATCGGTAAATACGGCGCTTCCCCTCCTGAAAAGTCGGAGAACTTTGTCGTTTTGCCATCCTGAATGATGAATTAATTTCCCGCAGTACCAACTTTTTCTTGTGATTAAAAAACCATTCTCTTTTGGCGCATTACTTAAAACGCTTTGAATCTCTTTAGATAATTCAGGCGTTAAGCGTTCATCAGCATCTATTGATAAGACCCAATCGCATTTGGCGAAAGATAGTGCTTTGTTCTTTTGTAAACCAAACCCCTGCCAGTCCGAGGTTATAGTAACTTTTGCACCAAGACTTTCTGCAATTTGTACCGTTTTGTCAATGCTCATGGAATCGACAACAATAACTTCATCTGCTACACCTTGAACGCTCTTTATGCAATCGCTGATGTGAAGCTCTTCATTTTTTGTGATGATGATGACGGATATTGTTGGCATGCGAAGTTCAAGGCTTGAGATCTGATGGGTGAGCTCTCATTTTCTCAGAATAAAACTGTTAACCTATAAGCTTGATTGAATGAACTAAAGTTAGATTAGAGCGCTAAAAAGTTTGAAGTAGTCTTGCTTAATGAATTAATTTGAATTATTTAGAATTCATTTTTTCGAATTTTGATATGCATTCTAATCTTTTCCAACTCAAAAGGAGAGATAATACACTGGCTTTAACTCTAGCATTATGCGCAACACTTCGATGATTAATTTACTGCTATTGCATCTTGGTTTTGAAACCATAGTTAAATATTTTGTTCCTTCTAAGCATAATCTAAATGCGAAGGGACAGTTGAATGAAAAGCTTTATAAATCTTTTTTCAAAATGATTTCCCACCCAAGCGCAGGATTTTTAGGCAAGATTCCCAGGCTTTTCACAACTTCGGTACTTGCTTTTACGCTGCCGTTCATGTGTTCGAACGCCTCGGCACAATTTAGGGTGGATGTCTCAGGTATTGGTTTATCTCAAATTCCATTTTCAATTTCCACATTCAAAGGGGAGGATGCATCTCCTCAAAAAGTATCGACTATAGTTTTTGCGGATTTAGAGAGAAGTGGACAATTTAAAGGGCAAACCGCAAGTCAAGCTTTAGATGAGACTTCACGCCCGGATGTTAGTGCGTTTAGGCAAAAAAATGTTGATGCTTTAGTCGTAGGCAGTATCACAAAACTAGCCGACGGCAGATATGATGTCACCTTTAGACTCTGGGACATCGTAAAAGGGCAAGACTTAGGTGCTCAAAGTTTCTCCGTATCTCCCGCCGATTTAAGACTTATCTCACACCGAATCTCTGATTATGTGTACGAGAAATTAACCGGTGATAAGGGAATATTTTCAACCCGTATCGCTTATGTTACTAAAAACAGTGGGAAATTTCACCTTTGGATAGCGGATGCAGACGGAGAAAATGCGCAAGCCGCACTCTCTAGCCCAGAGCCCATCATTTCTCCCAGTTGGTCACCGAACGGCCAACAGTTGGCGTATGTGTCGTTTGAGTCTCGCAAGCCAGTTGTGTATATTCACGAAGTTTTTTCTGGCAAACGCCGGGTCCTGGCCAACTTCAAGGGATCAAATAGTGCGCCTAGTTGGGCGCCTGATGGCAAAACTTTGGCCGTAACTTTGAGTCGAGATGGGGGGTCGCAACTGTTTTTAATTGATGCCAATGGCGGTGAGCCCAGGCGTTTGACCTCCTCCTCCAGTATTGATACTGAGCCTGTCTTTTCTCCTGATGGTGCATCCATTTATTTTGTCAGTGATAGGGGCGGTATGCCTCAGATTTACCGCACTCCAGCAATTGGTGGGCCCGTACAGCGAGTTACCTTCGCAGGCAATTACAACATTTCGCCAGCGATTAGCTCAGACGGCAAATGGCTCGCCTATATTTCAAGAATTTCTGGCCAATTTAAATTATCTGTTCAAGACCTGAGCACTGATAAGGTCACTCAAATTACGGCTACTATTGCAGACGAGAGACCCAGCTTTGCACCTAATGGAAAACTGATCGCCTATGCTACCCAAATTCAAGGACGCGAAGCCTTGATGACCACGTCCCTGGACGGTCGCATATCAGCAAGGTTGGCAGGACAATCAGGTGATATTCGCGAGCCCAATTGGGGTCCTTACAACAAGGGTCAATAGTATCTTTTTTAATCTTTTTAGGTAATAACTATTTTTTGGAGTTGGTTATGCGTCGTTTTATTTTCTCTTTAATATTATTGGCCCTCTTGAGTGCGTGTTCAACATCGGTACCCATTCGAGACGTACCCGTATATGACAAAGTTGGCGTATCAGTAGATACAAAATCAGCTTTAGCAAATTCCAGTGTTGCTCCTGTAAACACAATTGATACTAAGTCCTTGCCGACCATGGATTTAGGACCTGCTGGAACAGGAAGAGTTGTCTATTTTGATTTGGATAGTTACGCCATAAAGTCTGAATACCAAAGCTTGATAGAGGCCAATGCAAAATTTTTAAGAGCAAATCCAGCGCGCAAGGTTTCCATTGAAGGACACACAGATGAGCGCGGAGGTCGTGAATACAATTTAGCCCTGGGGCAAAAAAGAGCAGATGCTGTTAGAAAAGCATTTTCCTTGCTAGGCATCCCAGAGGCGCAACTCGAGTCAATTAGTTACGGCAAGGAAAAACCAGCAGCCCAAGGTAGCGACGAAACTGCTTATTCACAAAACCGACGTGCTGAAATTACTTATCGTTGAGGTTTAAAAATTTATGTTTAGATTTCCATTACGTACCAGTTTTCTTTTTGTAATTTCATTGTGTATGCTCAGTTCCATGCATGCAAATGCTGGACTTTTCGAGGATGAAGATGCAAGAAATGCCATCTTGGACTTACGTAAAAAATTAGAGGATGTAAAGGCTTACGATATTCGCAATGATGGGGAGATTGAGAAAATCAAGCGCAACATGCTTGACCAATCTAATGCACTTGAAGGGTTAAGGTCTGAGATAGCCAATCTGAGAGGCGAAAAAGACGCCTTGGCTAAGGAGCTTTCTGATACACAGAAAAAGCTAAAAGACGTTACACGTGTTTTTGACTCTAGATTAGTTAAGTTAGAACCCCTGGTCGTTAATGTTGATGGACGAGAATTTACAGCCGAGCAAGCTGAGAAAAAAGACTTTGAAGTTGCTTTAGAGCTTTTTAAAAAAGGGGACTTTCAATCTAGTTCCAATGCATTGAGTGATTTTTTAAGGCGTTACTCTCAATCGGGATACAAACTGTCAGCGCTTTTTTGGCTTGGAAATGCTCAGTACGCAAATCGTGAATACAAGGAAGCAATCTCAAACTTCAAACTCTTGCTCAGCATTGATTCAAGCAGTCTCAGGGCGGCAGAGGCGATGCTCTCAATTTCCAATTGCCAGTTAGATATGAAAGACACCAAAGCGGCCAAGAAAACCTGGGAGGAGATCATAAAGACCTATCCAGATTCTGAGGCTGCGGGCGCTGCAAAGGAGCGATTGGCTCGTTTCAAGTAACAGGTGTTTGAACCTCAATGACCGATCAAGATATCTCCCGCCTGATTTATGAGGTCTTTGCAAGCGTAGCGGTCATCTCCTTTTTACTGGGATATATTGCTCAAAGAACTCATTTCTGCACTATGGGTTCTGTTGCAGATGTCTACCTAATGGGAGACTGGTCAAGGGCGTTGCAATGGATCATTGCAACAAGTATTGCTACCCTTGGTTTTGCACTGCTTTGTTTAAGCCAGCAAATCAATCCAACTAAAACTCTTTATTTCTCTACCAAGTGGTACTGGGCCTCAACTAGTTTGGGAGGACTTATGTTTGGAATTGGAATGGTCCTGTCATCCGGTTGTGGTTTAAAGACGCTTGTAAGAACAGGATCTGGAAACTTAAAGTCTTTGGTCGTTATGCTGGTGATGGCGACTTTTGCATTCATGACATTAAAAGGTGTCTTTGGTGTACTCAGAGTTTCAACGGTTGATAAGTTGTCATTGCTCATGCCCGGTGGTGCCAATTTGGTTAATCTAATTGGTTTAGATACCTCCTATGGATATGGCTATTTGGGAGTTGGCTTGGGTTTATCGAGTTTATTTTTGATACTTTTTAGCGAAGCTTCTAGGCAAAAACATGTTTTGATAACTGGTGCCTTGGTTGGTGCGCTGTTTGTAGCAATATGGTGGGTAAGTGCTCACCTAGGCTACGTTGCAGAACATCCAGATACCCTTGAGGAAGTGTTCATTGGTGGCAAGTCCAATAAAGCGGAGGCTTTTAGTTTTGTGGCACCCGTTGCCTACTTGTTCAATTGGTTGGAGTTTTTTAGCGATCAATCCAACGTCCTTAGCTCTGGGGTAATCTCTGTATTTGGAGTTTTATTGGGCTCTACGGTGAGTTCAATTTCAAATTCAAGCTTCAAGTGGGAAGGCTTTGCTAAAACCGATGACCTGGTATCACATTTGATTGGAGGGGCGTTAATGGGGGTCGGAGGGGTCACTGCAATGGGATGCTCAGTTGGGCAAGGCATTAGTGGCTTATCAACGCTGAGTCTCAATGCGGTTTCAGCTGTTATTTTTATTGTGGTTGGGGCCTGGTCTTGTCTAACGTTTCAGTCCCATAGACTAGATAAACAGATTTGATAATCAGAGCTTTTACGCGAATAATTTAAAAGGGTTGCCGTTTTGACTGAACTTATTGACTCAACTCAACAGTTTGAGCGCCGTTTTGCAGGTCTCTCTAGGCTTTACGGGGTACAAGGGGCAAAAGCTATAGCTAGTGCTCACGTCGTAGTTGTGGGTATTGGTGGTGTGGGTTCATGGGCTGTTGAGGCGCTTGCTCGAAGTGGAGTGGGGGAGCTCACAATCATTGATTTAGATCATATCTCTGAGTCGAATATAAACAGACAAATCCATGCACTGAGCGATACCCTAGGAATGTCAAAAGTTTTGGCAATGAAAAATAGGGTCCAGCAAATCAACCCTGATTGCAAGGTTAATTGTGTTGATGATTTTGTAACACCTGAGAACTGGTTGGAGATCGTTAAGGGGTTTGAGCGGCCTGAAATTTCGGGATTGATTGATGCATGTGACCAAGCCAGCGCCAAGCTCACAATGTCAGCCTGGTCAGCAAAGAGAAGGACTGAGTACCCGGGTTTTCATTTCATCACTGTTGGTGCTGCAGGGGGCAAGAGGTGGGCTCAAAAAGTAGATATTGCTGACTTGTCAAAAGTCACACATGATCCATTATTGGCTCAACTGCGTAATAAACTCAGACGAGACTTTGGCCTTGCAAGTGGGGGCAAAAATATGGGCGTTCACTGTGTATTTAGTGCGGAAGGTGTAAAAATGCCAGACTTGAGTTGCGATGCACAAAGCGACGGATCCCTAAACTGCCATGGATATGGCTCTTCTGTAAGCGTGACCTCAACATTCGGGCAATGTGCAGCTGGATGGATTTGTGATCAAATTGCACAGAGCGTTACTAAAAAATAACGTGTGGGTGAAAATATTGCCGCTTTCTGTTTGCCATAAATTCATGTAATTGAAATGGATAAAAAAACAAGCTATAATATTTGATTGTTCGGTTAGCAGTCAGTTAGCCGGAATAGGGGGACGTTAGCTCAGTTGGTAGAGCAGCGGACTTTTAATCCGTTTGTCGTGGGTTCGACCCCCGCACGTCCCACCAAAAACTTCAATTAAATCAAGCACTTAGAGAAATTTAAGTGCTTTTTTTCTGCCTAAAAATTCACTACGCACCGTCTACGCACCTTTTCTTTTTGCTTGTCCATTTTTAGTAGCTAACGTATTTGATTGATAAAAAATCACTTTGGAGTAACGAAGTGCTAGAAGGTTGACCCAAAAATTCTTTGGTTTTCAATACTAATGAGTGGGTTAGTTATT
>CAIWAO010000153.1 GCA_903910745.1 uncultured Burkholderiales bacterium | reverse complement strand
TGCAACTGCTGCTGCTGCTACTGCTGCACCAACTACGCCGGCTGTAACTGCACCAGCAGCTGCACCAGCTGCACCAGCAGCACCTGCACCAGCACCTGCACCACCAGCTCCACCTTCTTGTTGAGCAAAAGAAACTGAAGACAGAACTAAAGATAAAGAAACTAATAATGCGGAAGCCTTGATCATGATGAAATCCTAAATGAGTTGAAAAAAATGGTTGAGCTTTCTAGCTCGGGTTAGAGAATTCTAATCGAAATTTATCTGATTTATATTTAACTTCTGTGACGCATAAAGTTTGTGTCTCATGCACAACGTATTCAAATCGTATTCAAATAAATTAATCAAAATGAATTGTTATTTTATATTATAAATTGAATTTTGAGTTGGTGATTTTAATTTATAACTAAACTAAATGATTAGTTTTTTGTAATATTCTATCTTTTAGACATGGGACTCTATTTCCAACTTTGAATTTTGAAATAAACCAAACGACGGTAGAAGAATACGTATAAACCTGCAAATCCAACCATGCATAGCAACAAGATTGTTGTATTCTTAGCAAATACCCAAGCAAGTGAACAGGGGACAGCTGTAAGGAACCAAAAAACAACACTAACTTTTGCATTACAAAGGTTTTTCACTCGGGGCGAAATATTTTTTCCTTTTGGAGCGAAAACTCTTCTGTAAAGCATAGTGTGAAGGTGAAGAGCGTCTGGGTGGTTAAGTGGGTGAGTACGTACAAATTTTCGCCTGTACATGCTAAATACGGTTTCAATCAAAGGGTAGATGCCAACTAAAACTGGTGCCATAGGAGAGATTTCTGGACTTCGGTAAGGGATGAGTAAGCCCAGTTCAACAACACAAAAGCCTAATAGATAAGCTCCAGCATCACCTAAGAATATCTTTCCAAAAGGCCAATTCCAAATACCGAAACCTAGGGTAACAATACAAGTAAGCAGACACAATCTGAGGATCGTCCAATCTTCAATGTTGTAACTGATGGCAGCGAGTGCAAGTAACATAATCATCACACAGCCACTGGCCAGTCCATGAAAACCGTCAATGATGTTAATTGCATTGATAAAACCAGAAACAACCAAAATCGTTAAGATAGTTGTAAAGAAGGGTAGTTGTAGCAAAAAATCAAAAATTGCAATATCTGTTCTTTGAACGCCGAAGCGCAAAATCCATAAGATCAATAATGAAGACAAAATCGCCATTAATAAACGAGTTGTCGGATGTACCTTGTGGGTTAGATCCTCTATAAGTCCACTAATAAAGACCGGCAAGGAGCCAATCATCAAGCAAAGTCCCAAAATGGCATCATTGGGTAGAGCATCTTTACAGAAAAAAATACCCACACACAAACCAAAAAATATTCCGACCCCCCCCAAACGGGAGGTTGGGCGTGTGTGAACTTTTTGAATGCCTGATTGCTTATCAAGCCCAAGCCTAGACAATAAGGGTGAAGCGAGAAGTCCAACAAAAATTGCTGATATCAAAAAGCCAGCCAAATGAGGAACCACAAAGTCTAGAGACGACATATGAAAGTAATGAATGACAGGAATAAAAGTAGGATTAAATAGGCTCTAATGCGATTTCTTCCAAGACCAAGCACTGCGAAGTTTCCGAATTTGCTCAGAGGACGCAGGATCTGTTGAAGCTTTGTTGATTGATCTACGGATAAAGGCTACTAACACTCCCAGGAAAAGCCCCCCTAGAGCAGACACCAACACAATTAAGGATCGTTTGGGTTTTGATCTGCGCTCTGGTGGAGTGGCTGGATCAACTTGTTGCAGCAGTGGACCCTCTTTGGCTTCATCGACTCTTGCAAGTTCGTATTGCTTGATCAGAACTTCCAACATAGCCTCTTGAACTTTGATGTCCCTGTAGGCCTGAACCGCTAGTTGTTGAACAGGAGTAATTGCTGGAATATTACCCCCAGAGCCATTTTCCAGTTTTGCTAGGTGTTGACGAAGTGCGGAGATCTCACTCGATAAGCGTTGAACATCCGGATTTTGAGCAGTTTCAAAACGACTCATGGCCTGAAGTTGAACCTCCTTGGCAGCAATTTGTCCTCTAATTTCAGCATTAGCACGAAGGCCAGTCTCAGCCAATATAGAGGTCATTTGCATACCTGATTTGTCATTAGCAGCTCTAAATCTTGCTTCTGCATTTGCAAACTGTGCTTGAGTTTTTTTAATTTGATCTTCGTAAAAAACTCTTCTCTGCTGAGCCTCAGTTACAGCTATACGTCCAAGGAAAGTATGTAGTTCATCTACATACAAATTTGCCATTTGAGCTGCAAACTTAGGATCCTTGTCACTAGCTTCTATTGAGAGGAGCCCAGATTTTTTATCAGATGTAATCTTGACGGCACTTTTTAGCGATGATCTGGTGTCTAAAAGAGTTTTAGCCTCATACCGATCTTGGAGATCTAGTTTTTGGATCACAGAGTTTTGAAAACTCTCACTCTCCATAAAAGCTATATACATCTCATCTGGGCTTTTTACACCTGCAACCCCCCCTGCAATTCCAGCAAGTGCACCCAAACTTGCAAGCGCAGAAGCAGCACTGCTTTGTTGCTGCTGGGGTGGCATCATCAAGGTTTTTGCTGTGTAAACTGGCGTCATGAGCAAACTAACCACGATTGCTACCGTGGTGGTAATTGCTGGAATCGTAAATAAAGTTTTTTTCTCCTCGCCAAGTGCAATAGCAAGCTCCAGGAGACTTATCTCATCACTTTCCTCAGTTTTAGATTCATGAGCGGAACTCAAGGAGTTAAGGTTATTTGTATCTGCCATTATGGAAACTTTAAAAAAACGAGGAATGTTAAGAGCTTAAAAAATAATTTTATGGATGAAGAACCTTAATAGCCGCAGCTCCTAAGCCCAATTGATAAAAGATTTGAGTGATATCAACCGTGTTTCTGATGACAGAACTCCAAGTAGTCTCAAGATCGAGTTTGTCTGGAATCACAATACTGTCTCCTGGCATAACCTTAGTTGATAAAACTGTATTTGACCAAGAGCCCGTATTGGTTAATGCTGAGCCATTAGCGCGTAGTAATATGGCGGTGTTTTTATCAGCCGAGGCGGTCAGACCAGAAAGTTTTAAATAATCATTGACTGTTTGTTCTGATTTATATAGCAAGGCACTTTCTGTATTCACAGCTCCATAAATATATACAAAATCAGGACGGGTTGGGATAACCAATCTATCTCCATTTTGCAACCTGATTTCTGGTAACGTTTCAATGCGGTTGTAGAGATCGGGGGACTCAGTAAGGGCGATTCTTCCCTCCGGTTTTAAGTTCCTAATCCGGTCCATCGCTTGTTTTTGTGCGGCTTGTGCAGCAAGCACACGGGCTTGGACTGCAGTAGGGTTGGTTGACGCACCAGTGCTTTGCGATGCTTGAAGCAATGCTGCGTTAGATTCAGCTTCTACTCGTTTTACAAGTTTTTGAAGATTTTCAAGCTGAGATCGTCTGACTTCGTCTCTGTAAAAAGCAGCCCCGTATAAGTAGGCATCGTGAGTTAGACCCCCCGCTCTTTGTATGATTGTCGAGAGTGTGTCACCTGGTTTGGCTTGGTAAACACCAGGTTTTGAAATTTCCCCCTCAACACGCACTGTGATTCGTCTCTTGGATATAGGAACGCTTAAATCGTTTGTTGAAAATATGGTGATAACGTCCCCAGGTTGCAAAAGTTGATTGTCTGGATCTTTTTGATCGTTTAAAACATTGTTAAGATTAAAAGGAATCAACGTCACACTTAAGTCAGCGCGTTTAAGTCTCTCTATAACTGCATAATCCCAATTGATTTCATCGTATAGGTTACCAATACGGTCTGTTAGGGTTTGGGATTGGTTTTGTTTTAAATTGTTGTCTAAATTTGTCGCTTGATCTTTAAATAAACGCCCTTCACGATAAGCCCTCAAACTCTCTACATCCCTTACGTCCTTGCATTTGAGTTGATTTGGGTCGTTTTGGCACTCCAAAACAAGTGCATTAGAGAGGGTTGTGAAGTTGGTGTTTTGGGGTTTGTTACTTCTGGCAGTTAACTCAGCATCATCTAGTAAGTCTCCTGGGATCATCTCCCTTTCGCGCAATGCACGTTCTCGTTGATTAGAATCAAAAAGTGTTTCATTTTGTCGCCTTATAGAGTCACGGCTTATTAAAGCTTCACGATTAGGTATCAAATCACTAATTCGAACCCCTTCGCGCCAAGCCACTCTGATTGGTTGAGCAACACTGCCCCGAAGTGTTATTGCATTTGATAACTCAGGTGTAATAGTTAAAATTGTAAGTAGGTCTCCATTTTTGAGAGTTTTATGAAGTCCATTGCTGTCTAGGGGGAAGTCTTCAACCGATCTAGTTTGCTTTTTTGAGGAGTCAAGTCTCTCTAATGTTACTTTTTTGGGGTCAGCAACTACGGGCAAACCACCTGCAATTTTAAGAATTTGCTCCAAGCTTTCATCGTTACTCTTGAGCTCAAAAACGGCAGGTGTATTAACCTTCCCAACAATTGCAACGTAGCCAAAAGCTGGAGGGATATAGATGACATCACCGTCTATTAGTTTCACATCACTTGTACTTACTCCTTCAGTCAGAAATTTGTACAAATCAAACTCTGTAATGACTTGACCTCCCCTCTTAAGTTGTACCCTTCGCATTGATCCGTTGGAGTTTGGACCACCAGTTGCAAAAAGTCCACTTGCTAAAGTGGATAAACTGCTCAGAAAATAACTTCCAGGTCGACGAGCCTGTCCCACAACATAAACTGTAATTGAGCGCAGTTGTCCTAAGGTAACGCTTAGTTCAAAATCTTTATAGTATTTCGAAAAAGCTGTTTTGATCACAGACTCAAGCTTTGAGGCTTTTACGCCGGCCACATTGAGGCTGCCAATCTTTGGTATCGAGAGTTGTCCGTTTCTGTCAACTGTTAATTTAATATCAACTGTGAGTGAGCCCCAGCCTCTAACTACGATCTGATCTCCAGGACCAACGGCGTAATCATCATTAACGGGCGAGTTGTCCAATGGCGCAAAAGCACCCGATGTGAGACTTAAACTGGGAGTTTCCATCCCCCTAACGCTATAGTTGGTTTCTAAATTCTCAAAGAAGTCTAATCCGAAAAGAGGGAGTTTAAAGCCAGAAGTCTCCAAAATGAACTTTTGAAATTCATTTTGCTTTAAGGGTGTCATTGGATAAGTTTTTTGTAAGGGGTTGCTATTTTGCATAAACGGTTCATTCGCAACTACAGCTCCCGCTGCATTGGCGTTAGTCGCGCCTAATCCCGCCCCCCCTGCGCCGTTAATTACCCCTCCCCCAGTGAGCCCACCGTTTCCGCCCAAGGCGCCAAGGGAGCCTAACCCATTTTGTGATGCGCCGCCGTTTGCATTGGTGCCAAACATTTGTGCATTCGCAGTACTTAAGGCGATCGTTGCAACAACAATGGTGAGATAAGAGATGGAATTCAAAAGTAAACTAGCTTTTTTAGATGATTCTGATTTTTGAAGTGTGAGCATGTAAACGGCTATGAAAAGATAAAGATTAGAGAGACCAGAGGGTTTAGTAGATACCAACCCCAAAAATGTAAATTATTGATTGAATTATTACATCATAGTTAGAAATATGCACGTAATTTATGTTGAGTTATTTATAAAGTTTATTTTTTAAATAAAAAATTAAGTCGCTTAAATTACAATGTGTTGGAATTAAGATGGGTTAAATCGGATTAGAAGTCGATTTTGACACTCCTGCATTTTAACAGTGCTAATAGAATTCAGATCATATGGGCAATTATCAAATTTATTATATAATGATTTTATTTAATAAAAAATACAAATTCAGAAGAAATTCTTATTTATGGTGCAAAATAACGGATCATTTTAAATTGCATCATAAATCAATTTGACTTAAATCTTCACATTCAAATTTACAACTCATAAAACCAACTAATTCGATATCAAATAATGGTAACTCCAGTAATTCTTTGTGGTGGTTCAGGTACGCGGTTATGGCCACTCAGTCGCAAGTCACTCCCCAAGCAGTTTGTACCTTTAATTGAGAACAAAAGCTTACTCGAGCATACTTTGATCCGTCTCAAGGGATTTGTTAATGATTCTCAATCTAATACAAATGAAAGCCCATCTTCGTCTTTGATTTGTGTTGCAGCCGAGGAGCACCGCTTCTTTGTCCAGTCTGCTATGCAAAATGTGTCTGTTAATGGGACGATCATCCTCGAGCCAGAAGCCAAAAATACAGCCCCAGCCATGGCTTTGGCTGCTTTGGTAGCCAAAAGCGACGAATTGTTGCTATTTTGTCCTGCAGACCATCACATAGCCGATATCGAACAATTTCATAGGATGGTTAGTCTTGGAGTGGAGTCCGCTCAATCGGGCTCAATTGTCACTTTTGGAGTAACTCCTTCATTTCCAAGTACTGCTTATGGGTATATCGAGACTGGCAAGGCAACAGGTGCTTCTCAGGAAGGGCCAAAATCAGTCAAGCGCTTTATAGAAAAACCTGATGCTGAGCGTGCAGAGGCCTTAATTTTGGGTGGAAATGTACTTTGGAATGCCGGGATATTCCTGATCAAAGCTAGTACTCTGCTCAAAGCACTTAAGGACCATGCACCAGATATTTTGGACGTTTGCGAAAAGTCGATGAACCATGCTCAAAGAGACGGAGACTTTGTAAGACCTGAGAAGGGATCTTTTGCAATTTGCAGATCGCAAAGCATCGATTATGCTGTTATGGAGAAAGATTCAAGCGTAGTGGTGGTTCCATTCAATGGGCAGTGGAGTGATGTGGGCAGTTGGAATGCGGTTGCCAACTTGGCTCCCCCAGATGCGCATGGCAACAGAATAGTAGGTCCTGGCTATACGCATGAGTCAACCAATACTTTCATCCATGCTAGTGCTCGGCCTGTGGTTGCCTTAGGTGTTGATAATTTACTAATTATTGATACGCCTGACGCTTTACTGGTTGCACACTCTGAGCATGCTGAGCAGGTCAAGGAGGTCGTTGCGCTCCTGACCCGCGAAGGGGTTGAGCAAGCAGTACAACACAGAAGGGTTGCAAGACCTTGGGGATGGTACGACAGCGTTGACAACGGTGCACGCTTTCAGGTCAAAAGAATTGGCGTGAAACCTGGTGCCTCTTTGTCTCTGCAAAAACATCATCACCGTGCTGAGCACTGGATTGTTGTTAAAGGTACGGGTCGAATCACTTGTGGAGAAAAGGTGTTCCTGCTCACCGAAAATCAGTCGACATACATACCAATCGGTGAAGTTCACCGGCTTGAAAATCCAGGCACGATTGAGTTAGAAATTATTGAAGTTCAATCGGGCTCCTATTTGGGTGAGGATGATATCGTTAGGCTTGAGGATAATTACGGTAGAACGGCTTAATTTTCTAGCCCTTTTTCAATCTCTTTTTCCATTTTTAGAAATCATGTCAGATCATTCCGGTACCGAGTTAGCAAAAGATCAAAAGGGTCTTAAAGTATATGTTGCTGGTCACAGAGGGATGGTTGGCTCTGCTATCGTTCGCAATTTAAGCGCTAGACCAGATGTACAGATCATTGTTCGAACTCATGCTGAACTGGATTTAACGAATCAAAGTGCCGTCCGCTCGTTCTTTCAAACAGAGCGGCCTGATCAAGTTTATCTGGCAGCGGCCAAAGTAGGCGGTATACATGCCAATAATACATATCCCGCCGAGTTCATTTATCAAAATTTAATGATGCAGGCCAATGTGATTCATGAGGCGTTTCTGGTAGGTGTTAAAAAGCTACTATTTCTGGGCTCTAGCTGTATTTATCCTAAATTGGTTCCACAGCCCATGAGAGAGGATGCGCTTTTGACGGGTATCCTAGAGGAAACAAATGAGCCTTATGCAATTGCGAAAATTGCAGGAATTAAATTATGCGAAAGCTATAACAGGCAATACGGTTCATCTCACTCAGTGGACTATAGAAGCGTGATGCCAACCAACTTATATGGCTACGGGGACAACTACCATCCTGAGAACAGTCATGTGATTCCAGCTTTGATTAGGCGCTTTCATGAGTGCAAAATCAATCACACACCGAGCATTAAGATTTGGGGATCTGGTAAACCCAAGCGAGAATTTTTATTTGTAGACGATATGGCGCGAGCTAGTGTTCACGTGATGGAATTAGATTTCGATACTTATTCAAAAAATACCAAGCCCATGCTAAGTCATATCAACGTGGGCAAGGGGGATGATGTCACCATCGCAGAGTTGGCCACGTTAATTAAAACCGTAGTTGGATATGAAGGCGTTATTGAATTTGACACCACCAAGCCCGATGGGACCATGAGAAAACTAATGGACAGTTCAAGGCTCAATGCACTGGGATGGTCAGCAAAGGTGGGACTAGAGGAAGGGCTTAAAGCTGTGTACGCAGATTTCCTGGCTAGTGAAGTGCGAAGTGTCTAGTGGCTAAAGCTAAAGAATATTTAAAAAATATTTAAGAAATAAATTCTCAAGAGGAAAATTAAAGTGAATAAAAAACAAAAAGTTGCTCTGATCACTGGCGTAACAGGACAAGATGGTTCTTATCTTGCAGAGTTCTTGTTAGAAAAAGGCTATGTAGTTCATGGTATCAAACGCAGAGCCAGTCTTTTTAATACTCAACGTGTTGACCACATCTACCAAGACCAACATACCGATAAACTTAACTTTAAATTGCACTATGGTGACTTAACTGACACCAGCAATTTAGTGCGCATTGTTCAAGAAACACAGCCAGATGAAATTTATAACCTTGGTGCACAAAGCCATGTTGCAGTAAGCTTTGAGAGCCCAGAGTACACAGCTGATGTCGACGCAATGGGAACTTTAAGAATTTTAGAGGCGATTAGAATATTAGGCTTGGAGAAAAAGACACGTTTTTACCAGGCCAGCACCAGTGAGCTCTATGGTTTAGTCCAAGAAATTCCTCAAAAGGAAACAACACCATTTTACCCACGCAGTCCCTACGCGGTTGCAAAAATGTATGCCTACTGGATCACAGTAAATTACAGAGAAGCTTACGGTATTTATGCGTGTAATGGGATTTTGTTTAACCATGAGAGCCCAAGAAGGGGCGAAACATTCGTAACTAGAAAAATTACCCGAGGTCTCTCGAATATAAGTTATGGCCTAGAGAGCTGTTTATACATGGGGAACATGGATGCTCTCAGGGATTGGGGGCATGCCAAAGATTACGTTCGTATGCAGTGGATGATGCTCCAGCAAGATCAGCCTGAAGATTTTGTAATCGCAACTGGTGTCCAATTTAGTGTCAGACAGTTTATCACTTGGACCGCAGAGGAGTTGGGAATCAAGCTAGAGTTCAAGGGCACGGGTGTGGATGAGCACGCCGTAGTCGCCTCAGTTGATACGACTAAATGCCCAGCCCTCAAGGTTGGTGATGTCATCGTCAGAGTGGACCCAAGCTATTTCAGACCTACTGAGGTAGAGACTTTGCTTGGTGACCCTGCGAAAGCAAAAGAGAAACTGGGTTGGGTACCCGAGATCACAGTACAAGAGATGTGCAAAGAGATGGTTGCCGCTGACCTAGCTCAAGCCAAACAGCATGCTCTCCTTAAAAAGCATGGATATGATGTCAACGTGAGCGTTGAATAAACTGGTTTGCTTTTGACTGTAAGGGCAAAGGAGTGAGTGCTTTGATTGAGTGTTAAACAATATCACTAAAAGTTTGTCTCACTATATACGATACCTCAATACCAGTTGGTGATTTCTTTGGAAGCAGTTGGAATCACTTGGGATTCCAACTGATGTGCTTCATAAATTAAGACGTACTTGAAATCTTCCTTGTATTCAGCTTTTGTACAGGCCTAGCATTCAGCTTAAACGGAAATTTGTTGACCTGTGCCTTGGAGACTTCAACTGGAGTTTTCATAATATAGAACATGACTCCCTCTGTACACGGTGGGGTAGTGAGCGAGCCTTCATATGTGAAATGGCTTGTATCTACTGGTATTAATGAAGTGGGATCGAATTCAACACCACTTGGTAAGAACTCCTCTCCAACTTTAGGGGGTAGGTTATTCCAAAGTGTTTTAATAGCAGCATTTTCTTTACCTTCTTCAATCAAAACACCAATGACTGCTAACTTCCCGTCCTTACTCTTGTGAACGAAATGAATAACCATGGCAGAGCCTTTGCCGTCGATCTTTTCTTCACTAGGCCGATGGAAATGGAATTGCAGTAATTCATAGACTTCCTTGTTGATCATGACTTTACTGCCTGGAGCAGGAATAACTTGAATCGTATGTCCATTATTGAGAATTTTTAAAGGACTTGATACATAGTCAACCATTAAAGTTTCCCTAGACTTCTCAAACGGACCAACAATGTTCAAGGGCGATTGTGATTTACCTGAACCGCACATTGGGAAATTCTCACCCCAATGCTCAGGACCATTTTCGCCCTCATAACCCCAATGAACTTCATGTCCGTGCCCTTGTCCAGGCTTTTCTTTAGTGGCCTCTTTAGTCGCCTCTTTTTGTTCTGCGTGTGACGGCTCTGCTTTACGGCTTTCAGAACTTATGATCGTTTCTTGGACTTGGGAGTCAAAGTGCGAGTTGGTTACTCTTTTCTCAATAGGTGCTTGGAAAGATGATTTATTTGAGTTTGGTTTTGTGAAGGTATCTAATTGAGTGAAGCTTTTAATAACTCCTCTGTATCCAATCACGCGTGCACAAACATCTTGTACAAAGAATGAATTATTTTCATGAATTTCCCAAACAGGATTAACCAAAATATCATTGGTCAAACCATCTTTGGATAACGCGTTATATGAAGCTGCTGCTTTAGCCCTCTCCACTGCGCTAATGCGTGTTTGACCTGAGGATTCAATAAATGCTTTATCGCCTGAATTAATGATGCCAAGAGTCTTTGTGACACATGCCTGTCCTTTGACTAATTCCTTGATCTCATAGTTGGCTAATGAATCAGCAGTAGCAATAGTCGGAAGAGGCACTTTTGCCGATTCATTGGTGCTAACTATGCTGGAGCAACCAAACAATGACAAAACAATAAATACAGCACTTAGAAACGATTTCATAATTGAACCCCATCATAAATTTGAAATGCTAATCTGCCCAAAAAAGCAGTTTTACAAAGGATGTTTCGACACAACTGAAATAATCTTTACAAAGCAAAGTATTGATATTTAAAATAATTAAATTATTATGAGTTCTTAAGTAGTAAATTTTAAGTTTTTGTGTACAAATTTTCAAAAATGTACACATTTGTTCTAGAACAAAGCTGAGCGAAGTATAGTCAAACCTAACCGTTTAGCTAATTTAAGATTCGTGATTATTGTTCCAACTAAGCCTAAGATAGATGATTTGAGCAAAATTTTCGCGCATCCCCCGACTACAGCGAAGCTTAGTCGCGGGTCAAGCGAAAGGAGCCGAAGGCGACATGCGTCACCTACGGAGGCGATTCTTGATCCTGGATATACGCAACGAG
>CAIWAO010000152.1 GCA_903910745.1 uncultured Burkholderiales bacterium | reverse complement strand
GGGATTAAATAGGGGGATTAAATAAGGGTTTAGATTAGACGGATATTCTATCTAAACGGCTCAAATTAAATCAGCCAACCTAGCTCATCACACCTTGACACGAATACATTGTTCACCTAAGGTATTTACGAAGTCGTAACAAGTCGTGTGTATGCAATAATATTTTCAGTTTTTTTCAGGTTATTAAATGCTAAATTTAGATTTTCATCCTTTTGGTCGACACTTCCTTCAAATTCCTGGGCCCTCGCCTGTGCCTGACCGCATTCTCAGGGCAATGAGTTTGCCAACGATCGATCACCGTGGACCAGAGTTTGGCCATTTAGGATTAAAGGTCTTAAAAGGTATTAAAGAAGTATTTCAAACCGTTCATCCCGTAATTATTTATCCAGCATCTGGAACTGGGGCCTGGGAGGCAGCACTCACCAATGTATTAAGTGCTGGAGACGAGGTACTGATGTATGAGACTGGCCATTTTGCTGCACTTTGGCACAAAATGGCCTCCCGGCTTGGTATTCATGCTCGAGTGATTGCTATGGAAGGAGAGACCGATGGCATTCCAAACGCCTGGAGACACGGAGTTCAGGCAGACTTGATTGCTAAGCATCTGAGAGGAGATACGAGCCACAAAATCAAGGCTGTATGTGTAGTTCACAACGAAACCTCTACTGGCGTTACGAGCGATATAAAAGCAGTCAGACAAGCACTGGATGATCTTAAGCATCCTGCTCTATTGATGGTTGATACTATCTCTGGACTTGCCTGTGCGCAGTACAAACACGATGAATGGGGAATCGATGTATCAATCAGCGGGTCACAAAAGGGATTGATGCTCCCACCGGGGATCAGCTTTAATGCAGTCTCACCCAAAGCTATCGAGGCAAGTAAAAAAGCCACGCTTCCCAAAGCTTTTTGGGCTTGGGATGAGATCATTGAGATGAACAAGACGGGTTATTTCCCCTACACCCCCAACACGCACCTGCTTTATGCATTATCTGAAGCTCTTGACATGCTTTTAGATCATAAACACGGGGGACTAGAGGCCGTGTTTGCTCGCCACCTCAGACTTGCGCAGGGCGTCAGGGCTGCAGTTAACGCCTGGGGACTGCCAATACAGTGTGCTGATCAAAACGTTTACTCCCCCGTGTTAACCGGCGTGATACTGCCAACAGGAGTTGACGCAGATACAGTTCGTAAGACCATATACGAGCGTTTTGATTGCTCCCTTGGGACGGGTTTGGGTAAGATCAAGGGAAGGATGTTTCGAATCGGACACTTAGGGGACACCAATGATTTGACCTTGATGGGAACTTTAGCAGGGGTTGAGATGGGACTGAAACTCTCAGGGGTCAAAGTTCAGGGGGGAGTTCAAGCAGCGATGGATTATTTCGGTGAACACCCTATCCCTGCACTAAAAACCTAGATTAACAACCTAAATTAACAACCTAAGTTAATAAAAAAATCGCCGAACGTATTTACAAAGCTTAAATGTCACATTCAAGTTCGAGCTAAGTTACTTGGAGTGTTTCCTACTGTGAAGTGAGTCGTCTTTTTTTCATGTAAAAATACAGATAGGTTGATGACCCTATCAGGTTTAATAATTTTAAGACAACTACTATTGCGGACCCACTCTTTTGCCAGAGCCAAGCACACACCCCTTGCAACAACAACCTGCCCTGCCGTGGATTGAGGCTGATGAGCCTTTGCCTCTTGCAAGCACTGCGTGGGGGGTGGACTCTCGCGCACCTGGACTCCTCGCCGCAGGGCTTGACTTAAGTCCAAGCCGCATTAGGGAGGCCTACTCAAAAGGGATCTTTCCCTGGTTTAGTGAGTCTCAACCCGTTCTTTGGTGGAGCACCGACCCGAGAATGGTTTTGATGGTAGATCAATTTCGTATTCACCGCTCGTTTAAGAAAACATTAAACGCGTTCATACTCAATCCCAACTGCGAAATTCGAATTGACAGTGACTTCAAAAGAGTCATCGAAAACTGCGCCCTAAGACCCCCTAAAACGGACTCCTCCAAAGTTAAAGCTCAAAGCAATTCGACTGGAACATCTGGAACATCTGAAACAACAGGGACTTGGATCGTTCCTCAGATGCAAACTGTCTACGCACAAGCTCACCTTGAGGGTTTTGTTCATAGCGTTGAGACATGGGAGAACAACCAGTTGGTTGGAGGACTTTACTGCGTATCGCTTGGCAAAGCGGTATACGGTGAATCTATGTTCAGTCTACAAAAGGATGCCTCCAAGATTGCTCTTGCTGCTTTGGTTGCGTTCTCAATTGCTAACGGCATCGCTATGATAGATTGCCAACAAAACACCCCACACCTTTCGTCATTGGGAGCGGCGCAGATTCCCCGGTCAAGGTTCCTAGAGCTTGCTGCGCTTGCACAAAGCGAAAGACCTCCACAGTGGGAATTTAGCCCCGATTACTGGGGCCTTCTAGGGATGCATGACAAAACCAACGCTTAAGGCGTCTAGAATAAAGTAAAAACCGATAAACTCTACCCGTGACTGACCTAAAGGATCTTCCCCTTCAAGCCTTGCAGTTTTATGCGACGGCTCCCTATCCCTGTAGCTATTTATCGGATAGGCCTGCGAGGTCACAAGTCGCAACTCCCAGCCACTTGATTCAAAGCGATGCCTACTCAGAGTTGGTAACCCAGGGTTTTAGGCGCAGTGGTCTGTTTACCTATCGCCCCTACTGTGATGGATGCAAGGCCTGTGTTCCATTAAGAGTCTTGGTCGACTCATTCACTCCCAATAGAAGCCAAAAAAGAGCCTACAAGCGCAATCTCCACCTTAACACCAGAATTACTACGCTTGGGTTTAAACAAGAGCACTATGACCTTTATTTACGCTACCAAATGGCCAGGCACAGCGGAGGAGGTATGGACCAAGACAGCGTAGAGCAGTACACACAGTTCTTACTTCAAAGCAGAGTGAACTCAAGGATCGTGGAATTTAGAGAACCACCTTCAAAGCCAGGCGAGCTCAACAACAAGTTAGGTGCAAAATCCAACACAGACTTGGACAGTGATGAGCTAGCCCTGGGCAAACTCAAGATTGTCGCCATCCTTGATTTACTAAACGATGGGCTTTCTGCCGTTTACACTTTTTTCGAGCCCGAGCCAACAAGCAGTTACGGGGCTTATTCTGTGCTTTGGCAAATTGAACAAGCCAAAAGACTTGGGCTTCCCCATGTTTATTTAGGCTACTGGATTGAGCAAAGTGAGAAAATGAATTACAAATCCCTCTATAAACCGCATCAAATGCTGATTGACGGAATTTGGAGTTGATTTTTCGCATTGATTTCACCCGTCTGATATTCATAAACTGCCACCCTATTTTTCACAAGGTAAAATAGCCTCGTAGTTCATATGTAGGAAATATGGTTAAGAACGATCAATCACTGACAGGGCAACCGACCATACAGGTCATCGAGCGGATGTTTACGCTCCTGGAAGTTTTGTCCCAAAGCGAGGACTCAGTCACTTTAAAAGAAATCAGTGAAAAAACAGGACTTCACCCCTCAACCGCTCACAGAATCTTAAATGACTTGGCCTGTGGCAGGCTGGTTGAGCGGCCCCAAGCCGGTAGTTATCGATTGGGCTTGAGGCTCCTGGAGCTTGGCAACTCGGTTAAAGCCCGCTTAAACGTTCGTGATTCAGCACTCCCTCTGATGAGAGAGTTGCACAAACAAATTCATCAACCTGTGAACTTGAGCGTTCGCCAAGGCGATGAGATCGTCTATATCGAGCGCGCTTTTAGTGAACAGTCTGGAATGCAAGTCGTAAGGGCTATAGGAGGACGCGCACCACTTCACCTGACCTCAGTTGGAAAACTATTTTTAGCAGCCGATGAGGACATTGGTGTTCAGGCCTACGCGAGCCGAACTGGGTTGCGAGGTAATAATAAAAATAGCATCACCCAATTAAACAGTCTCGAGCAAGAGCTAGCCAAGTGCAAAGCTACTGGAATAGCAAGAGACAATGAGGAACTTGAGTTGGGAGTTCGGTGTATGGCAGCCGGTGTTTATAACGACCAAGGCAAACTCATTGCAGGACTCTCAATCTCCTCGCCCGCTGATAGATTAAGCGAGGACTGGGTTAAGAAACTCCAAGCAACAGCTGTGGAGATATCTGCATCCCTTGGCTTTAGAAAAACGATTTAATATTAGGTTGGAGTTCTTAAATTACCACGGCGTGCTTCGTTCTCTATCCAGTGACGAACACGCTCAGCATCCGCAATACGGCTAAATCTACCAGCGGAGTCTAAGAAAACCATGATCAACTTACGACCTGCAATCTTTGCTTGCATTACCAAACATTGACCAGCCTCAGAGATATAACCCGTCTTTTGCAGACCGATTTCCCAATTAGGACTGCTGACCAAATGGTTTGTTGTTCTGAACTGCATACGGCGACGTCCAACTTCAACTGAATAACTATCTGAAGTCGTTAATTGACGTAACAATGGATCGTTATAGGCATAGCCAACCAACGTTGCCAAGTCTTTTGCACTCGACTGATTGTGGCTAGAGAGTCCTGTGGGCTCGACGTAACGAGTATCCTTCATACCAATGGATGAGGCCTTTGCGTTCATGAGTGCAACGAAAGTCTCAAGCCCACCGGGGAAGGTACGGCCTAGCGCGTGGGCTGCTCTGTTCTCACTTGACATCAAAGCCAACTGCAGCAGCTCACCCCTAGTTAGAGTCGTACCAACGGCAAGCCTTGAGTGACTACCTTTTTCGGTATCAATTTCATCCTCAGTGATAGTGATCGGCTCATCCATATTTAGCTTAGCCTCGCTGATCAAAACCCCGGTCATCAGCTTTGTTATGGAGGCAATCGGCAATACAGCTTGATCGTTCTTGCTCAGCAAAACTTCGTTGGTTTCTTGATCAACAACGTAAGCAACACTGGATTTAAGTGCGAGCTCATCTTGTGTAATGTGCAACCCCGCCAGTTGACCAAATGAGGGCTTGGAGGGTACAAAATTAACTACAGATTTATGTATATGCCTGCTTTTACGGCTCATCGAATGATGATTGCCAGAGGTCACCGAACTGTACTGGCTTTCAGGAACTGAAGACCACACAAAGGGTGCAAATGAAAAGCTGGATATCGCGACGATTACAGTTTGGATGATCAGTCGTTTCAAAAGAGGTACCTCTTAGGTATTAAGAATCAGCGCCAATTGTAATAGTAATTTAAATAAATAGCAAGATCAAGCACTTAGCTTAAATTCTTGATATCTATTTATTGAATCAACCCCGCCAAGCAAAAAAGAGCCTAAATCCATAGGAAACCGTTAAGTATTTGATTTTAATAGGCTTTTTAACAAAAACAATCAAACGATTTAAAACGGATTTGACAAAGGTCTCCAAAAAAAGTTTCGGATTTGTTTGATTTTGGAATCACTAAGCACCGTTGCGCAACATAGTTGGGTTGGTTTGGGATCGATTATCTGCAAACCATATCCAACCAAAAGCTCTAAACGAATACGAGCACGAGCAAGTCAAATCATCGGCAACTAGAGAGCTCAAAGCCAGTCCCAGGCAACCTTGTCCCTCCTGCAACCATTTCACCCTTGTGCCATCACCCGCTCTGCCTGGCTTCTAATCTTGTTTAAAGCACTCAAATAGGCTTTTGCAGAGGCAACCACAATGTCTGGATCAGAGCCTACGCCGTTCACAATTCGTCCACTGTTTTGTAAGCGAACCGTAACCTCGCCCTGACTCTCTGTGGATCCACTGATGGCGTTTACGGAATAAAGCACCATCTCAGCACCGCTTTGAACATGCTTTTCAATAGCCTTGAGGGAGGCGTCAACAGGCCCATTACCGTCGGATTCCGAGTGAACCTCTGTTCCGTTGACATTAAACACAATGCTCGCATGGGGTCTCTCACCGGTCTCGCTTCTTTGACTGAGTGAAACAAAGTTGAAAGTATCTTTGTCATTAGAGTGACTTTCCTCGCTTACCAATGCCAATATGTCCTCGTCAAAGATATCACTCTTTCTGTCGGCCAATTCCTTGAATTTTGCAAATGCGCCGTTAATTTCTGCCTCACTCTGAAGATCAACCCCCAACTCTTGCAGGCGCTGCTTAAAGGCGTTTCTACCACTAAGTTTGCCAAGCACAATTTTGTTGTTACTCCAGCCGATATCCTGAGCTCTCATGATTTCATAAGTGTCTCTAGCCTTGAGTACCCCGTCTTGGTGAATACCAGATGCATGAGCAAAAGCGTTTGCACCAACCACTGCTTTGTTTGGCTGAACTACAAAACCTGTAGTCTGCGAGACCATGCGACTCGCAGCGAGGATTTGCTGTGTATCAATGCCAACCGTTAACCCAAAGTAATCTGAACGGGTTTTAATGGCCATGACCACCTCCTCAAGTGCGCAATTACCCGCGCGCTCACCCAACCCATTGATGGTGCATTCAATTTGACGAGCCCCACCGATTTTGATTCCTGCAAGCGAGTTGGCTACTGCCATTCCTAAATCATTGTGACAATGAACCGACCAAATCGCTTTATCGCTGTTGGGGATACGTGTACGAAGTGTTTTGATGAAATCACCGTAAAGCTCTGGTATGGCGTACCCAACCGTATCAGGCACATTAATCGTAGTTGCACCCTCGCGAATCACGGCCTCTAATATGCGACAGAGAAAATCCATATCACTTCTAAAGCCGTCCTCTGGACTGAACTCGATATCACCTACCAAATTCTTGGCAAACCTGACCGACTGCACAGCCTGCTCAAACACTTGGTCTGGTGTCATCCGAAGCTTCTTCTCCATATGCAGTGCAGACGTCGCGATAAAAGTATGTATACGAGCGCTATTTGCCCCTTTCAAGGCCTCTGCCGCTTTTGAAATATCTCTATCGTTAGCTCTTGAGAGTGAGCAAACAGTTGAATCTTTGATTGCATCAGCAATTGCCTTTACAGCCTCAAAGTCCCCCTGTGAGCTTGCAGCAAATCCGGCCTCAATCACATCGACTTTAAGACGCTCCAACTGGCGAGCAATTCTTAGCTTCTCATCCCTTGTCATTGAAGCACCCGGGGACTGCTCACCGTCGCGTAAGGTAGTGTCGAATATGATTAATTTTTCCGCCATTTGTAAATCTCCTGAGATAAACTTAAATCAATGTAAAAACCAAATACAAAAAAACTTGTCCAAAATCTTTATAAATCAACACCGAAATACAAAAAAGGCCCGTTGCATTTGCAGACGGGCCTTTTTGTTGGATAGACTTGCGCGCTACTCAACCCGCCCAGATTGACGCAGTAGTAGTAGCAGTGCAAATGAATTTTTCATAAGCTCAAATATATCACAACTGAGTTAAAGGTTTTCAGGCCGATGGCTGAAAGTCTGAAAATTTGAAGAAAAATAACAACACAATGGATCTGCTTACCCATCACGTTCCTTCCCTTGGCTCACTTCATTTCAAACGGATACCATTAGAGATGTTTAATAGAATCCTAGCGTTATCCGCTCCAAAGGGGTTAAGCCGTGCTAAGTTCTGAGGACTTAGATTTTAAATTCGCTGGAACTGGAACAGCCCATGCAAAAGTCTAATAGTGGCTAAGATTCAGCCCACTTAATTGAGCAAATGATGCCTAGCATTTGGTGCGGTGCCAACCGCTTTGTTAACTCAGACATTAACGCTTAGACCATACATTAGTTTGTCGCGCATTCCCATTAATGCAGGCCTTCCTCGTCTGGCTCCTCGGTCGAGGTGCTTATAAGGCTAGTTTGTTCACCCTTGTATTTTCTCCAAATATAGACACCGTAACCGCTGGTCCCGTAAATAACGAACAATGCAAATAAGACCGTAGGAGGGTTGATGTTAATGATTGCAATAATCAAAGCGATCAAAACAATAGCAGTAAACGGCACACTCTTTTTCATTTGAAAGTCTTTAAAACTGTAAAAGGGTACATTCGTCACCATGGTTAGGCCTGCGTACAAGCAAAACGCAAATACCCACCAGGATAAGCTTGGACCCACATAAGACATCTCAATTGCCCACCAAATAAAACCCATCACAAGGGCTGCGGCTGCAGGACTAGGTAAACCCTGGAAATAGCGCTTGTCTACGATTGCTGTGTTTACATTGAAGCGAGCAAGCCTTAGGGCTGCGCAAGCACAATAAACAAAGGCTGCAATCCAGCCCCAACGCCCAAGCCCCTTTAAGGCCCATTCATAAGAAATCAACGCGGGAGCTGCGCCAAAGGAGACCATGTCTGCTAAAGAGTCCATCTGCTCACCAAATGCACTTTGCGTGTTGGTCATCCTTGCAACTCGCCCATCTAGGCTATCAAGCACCATGGCACAAAACACACCAATTGCAGCTTGGTCAAATATTCCATTCATCGCCATTACGATTGAATAAAAACCTCCAAAAAGAGCGGCAAGGGTAAATAAGTTGGGTAAAACATAAATCCCCTTCATAGGGGGCTTTCTTGGAGGAGGCTCGGGGGTTAGGTCAATGTCTGAGGTTGTGAGTCCTGAATCAGATGAAGTTTGAGCAGATTTGGGATTCATGTGGGTCACCTAAATGATTGGCAAACTTTGCTAATTAAAGAGTTGCCAAAATTGTTGTAGTTGCTGATACCTTGTCTCCTGGTGCGACGCAGGGGGTTGCAGTCAGTGGCAAGTAGACATCCACTCTGGAGCCAAATCTGATGAATCCGTAGCGTTGACCTTTGTGCAGACTTTGACCTGGATTGACGTAGCAAAGAATTCTTCTGGCAATTAGCCCCGCTACTTGAACCAAAGTGACCGTATGGTTTTGCCCCTCAACACTTGCATTGATGACCACAGCATTGCGTTCATTCTCAGTTGATGCTTTATCTAAATCCGCATTCACAAAAAGCCCAGGGAAATACTGCACTGTCAAGACTTCTCCGTTGACACTGGATCGGTTACTGTGAACGTTAAACACGTTCATGAAAACACTGATCAACAAGGCTTCGCGCTGTGCATAAGGATCGGTACACCTCTCAACTTTAACAATTCGTCCATCAGCAGGCGAGAGAATAGCGTTCTCCTGCGTTGGAACTTGGCGGGGGGGATCTCTGAAAAACTGGATAACAAAAACACTGATCACCCACAAAGGAATACTGAGTCCAAAACCCCATAGACTCCACACACCCATGCTAGCAAGCAACGAGGCTGCAATATAAGGCCAACCTTCGCGGGCTAATATGGGGTGAGGATAGTTCATAGTAATTTCAGTTAAGTGTTGGTGGGACTTTTCGGGTAAAAGTTAAAAGCGAAATTTAGTCAGACACAAACCACTGTGACTCAAACTCTTTGAAAGATTAAGAGTTTGAGTCCAACAGCTTTGTCTTTGTCTCTATTAATTGCGTGTTTGATCGACCAAACGGTTTTTCGTAATCCAAGGCATCATCGCACGCAATTTACCTCCAACGATTTCAATGGAGTGCTCTGCGTTAAGACGACGTCTAGCAGTCATACTAGGGTAGCCTGTGCGACCCTCCAAAATGAAGCTCTTCGCATATTCACCCGTTTGAATTCTCTTCAAAGCATTACGCATAGCTTCTCTGGACTGCTCATTGATCACTTCAGATCCTGTGACGTACTCACCGTACTCTGCATTGTTAGAGATGGAGTAATTCATGTTAGCAATACCGCCTTCATAAATTAAATCAACGATCAATTTAAGTTCATGTAAGCATTCAAAGTAGGCCATTTCTGGAGCGTAGCCTGCCTCAACTAAAGTCTCGTAGCCCATTTTGATGAGTTCAACTGCACCACCGCATAAAACAGTTTGCTCGCCAAAGAGGTCCGTCTCGGTTTCTTCCTTGAAATTAGTCTCAATGATCCCGGCCTTGCCTCCACCATTTGCCATGGCGTAGCTGAGTGCCAAGTCGCGAGCTTTACCACTCTTGTCTTGATGAACGGCGACCAGGTGGGGTACGCCGCCACCTTGTGTGTAGGTCGAACGGACTGTATGTCCAGGCGCTTTAGGAGCGACCATCCAAACGTCTAGGTCTGCACGGGGGACAACTTGGTTGTAATGGACGTTAAATCCATGCGCAAAAGCAAGAGATGCACCTTGAGCAATATTGGGTTCAACATCGTTTTTATAAACTTCTGCGATTTGCTCGTCAGGCAATAAAATCATAACAACATTTGCACTTTTAACTGCATCTGCAACTGGCATAACTGTGAGTCCCGCTTTCTCAACTTTAACCCAACTTGCTCCGCCCTTTCTGAGCCCTACAACGACTTTAACGCCCGAATCGTTTAAGTTTTGGGCATGTGCATGTCCTTGGGATCCATAGCCAATAATGGCGACTGTTTTACCCTTGATAACGCTCAAATCACAATCTTTATCGTAATAAACTTTCATTTCTCTCTCACTCCTAAAAAATAGTTATTTAAAAAAACATCAATCATCATTGAACTCAATCGGTCTTTGCATCTAAAGGAGCGTAGATCCTAAATTGTCTCAACAAGCCTGAACCCCTCACGCCAATTTACACCCTGAGTATTCTCTCTCCTCGACCAATACCGCAACTACCCGTTCTAACGGTCTCCAATATCGAGCTTCGGTCTATTGCTTCCAAGAACGCGTCGTTCTTGGAGTGGTCTCCCGTGAGCTCGATGGTGTAACTTTTCTCTGTGACGTCAATTACGCGTCCTCTAAAGATGTCAGCCATGCGCTTCATCTCTTCTCGTTCTTTACCAACCGCTCTTACCTTGACGAGCATCAACTCTCGCTCAGTGTATGGCCCCTCAGTCAAGTCCACAACTTTAACAACTTCAATCAAACGGTTCAAATGTTTAGTGATTTGCTCGATCACATCGTCCGAACCTGTGGTCTGGATAGTCATACGAGACAAACTTGCGTCCTCTGTGGGAGCAACGGTCAATGACTCGATGTTGTACCCACGGGCTGAGAACAGTCCAACGACTCGTGAGAGTGCGCCAGGTTCGTTTTCGATTAATACTGCAATAATGTGTTTCATGGTGGTGTTCCTCTTTTCGTTGCCCTCCCCCTTGAGCGGTAACCCAAGAGCTTGGCAGACAATAGATTCTTGCCTAAGTTGTTGATTTTTTAATTGGTTAATTGCTTAAATTTATGATTTAAATATTTTCAATATTTAGTAAATAGATACGGAGCGGATGTGTTTGAAATTTTAAATTTGAGGTTTGAGATTTGAGATTTAAAAATCGGCTTAGACGACTCTAACGGATCACCTTACGACTTCTCTAACCTTTTCAAACCTAACTTACAAATCCTCACTACCCAACAGCATTTCAGTGATGCCTTTTCCGGCTTGAACCATTGGGAATACATTTTCAGTTTGATCGGTCCTGAAATCAAGGAAAACGGTTCTATCTTTCAGACGTCTTGCCTCTCTAAGCGCTCCTTCAACATCTTCAGGCCTCTCAATCAACATACCCACATGCCCATAGGCTTCAGCTAGCTTCACAAAGTCTGGAAGTGCGTCCATGTAACTGTGGCTGTACCGCCCTGAGTATTCAATCTCTTGCCATTGGCGAACCATACCTAAATATCGATTGTTCAATGCGCAAATAATGATTGGGGTGTTGTACTGCTTACATGTAGATAATTCTTGAATACACATTTGCACCGAGCCCTCACCCGTGATACAAAACACCTCACTCTCGGGCTTTGCCAATTTAACACCCATCGCATAGGGAACCCCTACTCCCATGGTGCCCAGGCCGCCAGAGTTAATCCACCTCCTAGGCTCATTAAATTTAAAGTACTGAGCAGCCCACATTTGATGCTGTCCAACATCTGAGGTGATGTAAACATCATCATTTTGAGTCATGTTCCAAAGTGTCTCAACAACATACTGAGGTTTGATCACAGTTTTGTTGCCTCTGTCGTAATTCAAACAGTCCCGACCGCGCCACTCATTGACGGTATTCCACCAACTGGACATAGCGTGCGCATCAGGCCGGGCAGGGCTCTCTTTGAGCATTGTGAGCATTTCGGTTAAAACTTCCCTGATGTCACCCACAATAGGCACATCCACCTTAACTCTCTTAGAGATGCTAGAAGGATCTATATCAATGTGGATGATCTTTCGCTCATTTTGAGCGAAATGCTTGGGATTTCCAATCACACGATCATCAAAACGGGCACCTACTGCAAGCAGCACATCACAGTTTTGCATTGCGTTGTTTGCCTCTATCGTGCCGTGCATACCCAGCATGCCAAGAAACTTAGGATCTGAGGCTGGATAAGCACCAAGCCCCATAAGTGTGCTGGTACACGGTGTACCGAGTAAGTCGACAAGGGCTCTGACCTCTGCAGAAGCCTCACTCATCAATACTCCGCCACCTGTATAGATGTAGGGTCTTTTGGCATTAAGTAGCAGTTGAAGAGCTTTCTTAATTTGCCCCCCGTGTCCCTTGACAACAGGGTTATAGGAGCGCATTTCTACGCTTTCAGGATAGCCCGTGAAAGTGGTTTTCTTGAAGGACACGTCCTTTGGAATATCGACCACAACGGGCCCAGGCCTACCGCTTCTTGCGATATGAAAGGCCTTTTTCATGATTAGGGCTAAATCATCTACATCTTTGACCAGAAAATTATGCTTAACAACAGGCCTAGTGATTCCAACTGTATCGCATTCTTGAAAGGCGTCCAGTCCGATTGCATGAGTTGGTACTTGACCAGTGATAATCACCATTGGAATACTATCCATGTAGGCGGTTGCAATACCAGTAATTGCGTTGGTCACTCCGGGTCCCGATGTGACCAATGCGACTCCTACATCACCGGTAGCTCTTGCATATCCATCAGCGGCGTGAACTGCGGCTTGCTCGTGGCGAACCAATACGTGTTGAATCGTATCTTGTTTGTAAAGCGCATCATAAATATAGAGTACAGCGCCTCCCGGGTATCCCCAAAGATATTTGACGTTCTCCGCTTGAAGCGCTTTAACCATAATCTCTGAACCATTGAGTTGCAAAGGCTCAGATTGAGTCAAATCCCGAGGTGGAGATTTGGACGAGGATGATTTTTTTGTTGCCTCACCAGTTGGTCCAGCTGATAAGGGATCTAAAGTGGCGAGTGGCGCAAGAGCAGCTGTTTGACTCTTGTCAGTTGAAAGTGTTTGCATTTTGAATTAACCTAACCTTTGTGAATTTCGGGAACGAAAAACCTTCGGTGCTCTTAAACAAACTCTTTTGAAGTTGCCTCAGAGCTTTGGACCTTATGCCATTGATGCGGGTTGCACCGGACAAAGACCCGTTACCTTGATTGCTTGCTTTTATAGAGAAAAGCCTATTATTATTACATTTTTATGATTGAAATTCACTATTGTCCCAACGTTTGTCTTAAAAAGTTCAATAACATATTGATTTTAATGAAGAAATCGCCTTTTTTCTTTGTCCACGACTTGAATTCATTTTCCTTTTTAGGGATTTCGACATCCCAATTATGCCCATTTTTGTTGGACTGTTTTCTGGCAGCTTCACCTAGTGCTTAGCCAATGCAGAAGTCAGCTGTCTTGGGCAGGTTTGCGTGTTTCCAGTATTTATCCGTTTGTTTAGATAGCACTGGGGCTCGGATTTAGCTAAACAAATGAGTACTAGCTTCTTAATGATTGAGTGGCACTATAGCCACTTACAAGTAATACAGGCTATTG
>CAIWAO010000151.1 GCA_903910745.1 uncultured Burkholderiales bacterium | reverse complement strand
CTCGTTGCGTATATCCAGGATCAAGAATCGCCTCCGTAGGTGACGCATGTCGCCTTCGGCTCCTTTCGCTTGACCCGCGACTAAGCTTCGCTGTAGTCGGGGGATGCGCGAAAATTTTGCTCAACTTTGCGTCCCTCTCGCCTAGCAATCCAAATCGTAGAGCAAAGAATCACGCAGGCTCCTAAAATCGTAAAGTGACTTGGAATATCAGAAAATACCAAAAAACCTGCTAACGAGGACCATATTAAATCTAAAAAGCGAAGCGACTGGGTAGCTGAAATATCGGCCGCTTTAAAGCCTCTTGTTAAGCAGTAATGACCTGTAGAGCCTAATACACCCGCAGCTGCAAATCCAATCCACTGCATAAGCGTGGGAGTTTGCCAAACCATGCACGCAAAAGGCAAGCTAAAAATACTAACGGTTATAGCCTGCCAAAACACAATCACACCCGGCGTCTCGTATTTGGTAAGAGATTTGGTGATTAGAAATGAGGCTGCAAATACTGGCGCAGATGAGAACATCAGTAGCGTATACCATCCACCTGTTCCCGTTAACTTGGGCGCAACGATGATCCCCACTCCCAATAGTCCCATCAGGGCAGCGATCCAGCGGTCTCTTCGCATCGGTTCCCCCAAAAACCAAGACGCGCCAAGCATGATGAAAATTGGTCCCGAAAAGCCAATTGCGGTCATATCGGCCAGTGAGATTTTAGGGAGTGCTGCAAACCACAACCAAAGACCTATGGAGTGAACACCGCCTCGCCAAAATTGCCCCTTGAGGTCGACGGGAATATACGTCCTCCAACCCTCACGCATAAGCAAAGGGATCATGACGATAAAGCCCGCAAAATATCTCAAGAATTGAGACTCTAAGCCATCTAGGGTGAGGGTAATACTCCTGATCACGGTGTTCAAACAGGTGAATAGGATCCCACTCAAGGCTACCCACAACATCCCCTTCCAAACGGGTGGAAGCGCGCGCCCTTTGCTGGAGACGCGGCCAAAGCCTCGACCGACTTTACCCGAGAGACGTCGACTCATTTTGCGAGCCGTTATTTGACCCATGTTGCGGATTAATTTTTTTCTTACACCCGCAATTGAACTCTTTAGTTGTGGGTGAGATTTTTTTAAATTAGGCACAAAAAAATTTAGAGATTTGTCAATGATGTTAGTAAACTCTAACCACAACACCGGTTATATCACTCTTTATGACCTCTTCTACCCGGCTTGCGACCCAATCCGGATCAAGCAAATCCGACAAATCATCACTCTGGGTAAAGTTCTTCGTCCTCATAGGTGTATCAGTCCTAGACGGGGCGATGCAGTTGACCCGAATACCATCGTTTTGCCACTCCTCGGCCAATCCTTGGGTCAAATTGCTAACTGCAGATTTAGTTGCTGAGTAGGCAGCGATATTGGAGCGTCCCTTCAAATAGGATGAAGAGGAGAAGAATACCAACATTCCTTTGGTTTGCTTGAGGTAGGTGTGAGCGTGATTTGCAATATGAATAGACCCAAGTAGGTTGGTCTTAATCATCTCCTCAACTTTGTCTTCACTGATACTTATAAGTGGGCCTGCGTGAAGGACGCCGGCTGTATTGATAATGAAATCGATTCCTGTATGGTGCTTATTTGCAATACCCTCTAAAGAGCTCTTGACTTGATCTGCACTACTGACATCACAACCACTGGAGCGAGAAAGAGAATATACGGTTAAATCCGCCGATTGAAGTTTTTCAACAATTGCTTTACCAATACCCTCTGAGCCACCAAAAACAACGGCTACTTTTTTGTTGATTTCACTGTTTACGGGTAGTTCAACCGATTCATTGTGCCTGCCTGAACGAAACACCTCTTCCGCAGTGATTAAATCAAAGGGGAATGTGATTTTGATGTTTTCCTCGCTACCCCGAACCGTATAAATCCTGGAACGCTCCCCCCAGTAGTTTAAGTAAATAGCACAATCATCCGTGACTTTTAATTCAGCCTGTTTAGGTAAAAAATCAGTAAAGGCTTCAACGATACTTGCGTACTTAAATCCTTGAGGAGTTTGACCACGTTTGATTTTTGTTCGGTCGGGAATAGATACCACTTGCTCATTTTCCACATAAAGCATGGTATCTGTTGCATCAATGATCGTATTAACCGCATCGAAAGTGTCGAGTGCGCTGATTAAGTCCTCAATGATCTTATGACTTAAAAAAGGTCGAACTCCGTCGTGTATCAAAACTTTATCGGCTGGTTTTGCAACCTCCCTAATTGCCTTCAAGCCCATCCATGTGGACTCTGCGCGACTATTTCCCCCCAGCACCATGAAGCGACATTTGGGGTATTTTTCTTTAAACTCCTCCTCCAAGAGCATCACCTTTGGGTTACTGACAATGACGATTTGATCTATCAGTGGGCTTTTGTCAAAGACGCGAAGAGTGTGCTCTAGGATCGTTTTACCTGATACACGGGTGAGTTGTTTAAGCTTCTCCCCTCCAAAACGACTTCCCTCACCGGAGGCAAGTAACAAAGCGTAATTCAAGTCTTCTTGTCCTTTAATAATGGCAGTAAATTAACTGATGCTAAATTAAAAGCTCAGGCACGAGTGAGGCAAAGTAAGAGTTTATCTCCTTACAAGCCTCACCTGGATTTGTCTCAAAGGCCTGATCTCGCTGTTGGGCTCTTATTTCAATAAATTGATCCCCACTTAGAACGCTCTCTATGGCTTGCTCAATCAAGGAGAGCTCGGTCTCCAATCCGGGGAGTTGTTTCAAGAATATGTTTTCTTGGTCAGTTTCATTAATTGTCTTGTTTTTTACAAAAACAATGGGCTTATCGCAGTGTAAAAAATCAGCAAATATAGAGGACTTATCTGTGATGAGTAAGTCCACGTGCCTTAGGTGAGGATAAATATCTGGATCAGACGGGATGATCAGGGGATTGTTTTTATTTTCCGCCTCAAACCTGTTGTCATAGGGATGGGGTTTAATGATCAACTCAACTTTCATTTTGCGCTTCACAAAAGGGGCCTTAATCCGCTCGTAAATGGTCTGATTCATCCACATCGGCTCATCACCAAGGAAGGTATAGGTGGGTGCCCATAGAATTTTAAAAGCGTCCTCAGACTTGAAGACCTTGTTAAAAGATCCGACCAATTCATGGTCGAAGGGTGCACGCGTTAAGACCTCATTGCGGGGCATACCAGCACGGATGAGCTTTCTTACCCCAAAAAACTCTCTCCACTGCGCATCCCACGTCTTGGCTGGACTGAGCATGTAATCAACAGTTGATGACTCGGCCAATTGAGATACGAACTGGGTGTTTGTCATTTCTCCCTTATCAGTCAATGCCAAATCGAGTTGCTTTGTTCCTACTCCATGCCAAAGTTGAACCTTTTGTGCTCCTGCCAACGCGGCTTTATATGTTGAGGTTTGCAAAGACTCATTGGGGCTGATAGTAAACACACAAAGGGGGGCTTTAATTAAAAGGGCAATTATTTTCGCTTGATTGAAGTTGAAATCTACAGCATTAAGGCCTAACTCGGTGAGTTGGCGTACCAATGCCGAATTAAAACTACACCAAATGGGCTGAAATCCGTAATTATTACGACAGGCATCCAAGAACAAGTATTTGGAGTTATCTGAGAAATTATTTCGTCCAAAGTAAAGCACCATCGGCACTTTTGGTTTTTTGAGGGAAACAACCCTTAAATTAGCCTCATACTCAATTTTAGCGAGTTGATTTTTGAATTGTTGGAGTACGGTATCTTCCATGGACGGTATGTGTCAAGGTTTAATGATCGAACAACCAAATGATAAAGCAACTAAAAGCAGAGGCCAAAAGAGGCAAAAAAATTGGTTTAGCTCTTATTTTAACGACCGAGTATGGCTATTTGTAAAGACAAAATTTAAGAAGGAGAACGTCTAAAAAGTCTACGACTAAAAACTGCGTGGATCAGAATTTAGAAAATCAGACTGATTTTCCCTTTCATTATCTGTTTTTAATATGTTCTTATGAGTTTTTTTTGGTTTGTTTTGTTTTGCAGTGGGTTTAAGATTCATTTGTCATTAAATCTCATGGGAAAGGCTCCATGTCAAACATCAGAACCCAATACAACCCGATCATCACGAACTTGCTCAAACAACATGATTTACTTGCACCAGAGGCAGTACATGAGCGAAATAAAATTAAACGTGAGATTTTGTTTTTAATGACAACCGTAAAGATGAAAGAGTTAGCTACCTGAAAATCAAAAAAACATTAAGTTTAAAAAGGAATCTCAAGCGATGTACTCAAATACTGATAATTCTCTGTCAAATTTTCACACTCCCCTAAACAAAAAAAACCAGTACTTGAAGCTCATAAGTTACTTTGTATTGAAATAACAAGGAACAAAAATCAAAACTACTCTTTGTCAAATAACCAGCATATCGACTCCGGTTTGAGCGAGGATCTTGTTCGAGAAAGATTTTTTGAGTTTTCAATGAACTATCTGCAACTCTAGTCAAAAAAATCTTAAACTATCAAAATTTACTATTTGTAAAATTATTGATAAGTATACAATTTACAAATGAATTTCCAGCAACTTCGCATTCTCAGAGAAACAGTCAAATGCAACTACAACTTGACTGAAGTAGGCAATGCGTTATTCACATCCCAGTCTGGTGTTAGTAAGCACATTAAAGATCTAGAGGACGAGCTAGGAATAGAGCTTTTTCTTAGAAAGGGTAAACGTCTATTGGGGTTAACCGAGCCCGGAAAAGAGCTTTTGATCATTGTTGAGAGAATGTTAATTGATACTAAAAATATCAAATTGCTCGCCGAACAGTTCAGTCATAGCGATAAAGGTCAGTTAACAATTGCAACCACGCATACGCAGGCAAGGTACATACTTCCTCAAATCGTAAGCCAGTTTAAAATAGAGTTTCCGAGAGTTCACCTTGCATTGCACCAGGGCAGTCCAAACGAGATCTCGGAATTACTCCTCAACGGGGAGGCAGATCTAGCAATTGCGACCGAGTCTTTATCTCAAATACCCGAGTTGGTAAGCTTTCCCTTTTACTCTTGGCACCATGCGGTGGTCGTGCCAGAGGGGCATCCTCTTGATAAATCCAAAAAACTCAAACTAGAGGAGATCGCTGAATATCCTATAGTGACTTATCATGAGGGATTCACAGGCAGGAAGTTGATTGATGAAACTTTTTCAAACGCCCATCTCTCTCCTGATATTGTGATGTCTGCACTAGATGCTGACGTCATTAAAACCTACGTTGAGCTTGGTTTAGGTATAGGTATTATTGCTTCAATGGCATATCAAACAGAGCGAGATACTCACTTAAAACTGCTCTCAAGCGATCATCTTTTTGCCAGCAACACCACAAGAATTGCCGTCAGGAAGGGGCATTATTTGCGTGGATATGCATACAAATTTATTGAGCTCTGCGTGCCAAGTCTTACTGAAGCAGAAGTCAAAGCAGCCTTAAAACCTAACGATCAAGAGGATATTTAACCTTATTTTGTTTCTTTAGGTTTAACAAAAATTAAAATAGAAAATATCTAAACCAATTTATTTGCCTAAATCTATTTGCCCAACTCGGTGATACCTCTTTCGGTTGACTTTTTTTCGGTTATTTAGTTTATTTCGAAAAATTATTAGAATTTTCATTTTTCAACAACAGATTAATGAATCTTAGTGGACGATGTTCATTAAAGTCTATTCATCATT
>CAIWAO010000150.1 GCA_903910745.1 uncultured Burkholderiales bacterium | reverse complement strand
CGTCTTCACTGTTGAGCGCCATATCCGGGGCAAGTGGGCATGTGCACACTGCCAGACGCTGGTTCAGGCTCCTGTGCCAGCCCAAGTCATTGATAAGGGAATCCCAACAGCAGGACTGCTGGCACAGGTGATCATTGCCAAGCACAATGATCACTTACCACTGTACCGCCAAGAGGCGATCTTTGAGCGTGCCGGCGTACTGATTCCAAGATCAACCCTAGCAGACTGGGTGGGTCGCAGTGGGGTTGCTTTACAACCCCTGGTTGATGCATTGAGGGTTGAAGTGCTCAAGCACTCGGTCCTTCATGCAGATGAAACACCGGTTGAGACACTCAGTCCAGGGGACGGGAAGACACACAGGTCTTACATCTGGGCTTATGCGCCTGGGCAGTTTGAGGATTTGAAAGCAGTGATCTTTGACTTCTGCGAGAGCAGATCGGGAGAGCATGCCAGGAACTTCCTTGGGGACTGGAAGGGAAGCCTCGTAACTGACGACTTCTCGGGGTACAAGGCACTCTTTACGAGCGGCGTTGAAGAGGTGGGCTGTATGGCACACGCCAGACGTAAGTTCTTTGATCTGTTTGCCAGTAACAAGAGTCCTATGGCTGAGACGGCATTGAAATTTATTCAAGAACTGTACGAGATTGAGCGAGAAGTTCAGGGACTGAGTCCAGAGGAACGCTGGAATATCCGGCAAAGCCGAGGTAAACCGATAGCGCAGAAGATGCATGAATGGTTAATCAACACCAGAGTACAAATATCGGACGGCTCGGCTGGAGCTAAGGCTATGGACTATAGTCTCAAGAGGTGGGATGCATTGATCCGTTATTTGGATAATGCACAGCTGCCGATTGATAATAACAAGATTGAGAATGCGATTCGCCCCATTGCTATTGGTCGTAAGAATTGGTTATTTGCCGGATCACACCGAGCAGGTAAGCGAGCAGTTGCAGCGATGAGTTTGATTCAATCGGCAAAACTTAACGGTCACGACCCATATCTTTACCTCAAGGATGTGCTGGAGCGTTTGCCAACGCACAAAAACCATCTGATTCACGAGCTGCTACCTCATAACTGGAAGCCACAGTAACTATCACAGGCCATTTGCTGGAGTCAACCTGTGTTGCCCGCACGCTTACTCTACAGTTTAGTTTTTTACGGTTATAACTCTAAATTTTGCGCTGACATGTTGATTTGAATTAACACTAAGAAGAATTTCCCCTCCGTGAATTTTGGCGATCTCTCGGCATAGGCTTAGCCCTAATCCTGTGCCCTCTACTTTACGGTTATGGGATTCCTCACCTCTATAAAATCGATCAAAGGCTTTCTCAATGAAATCAGATTTTAAATTTTCAGCAGTATTGATTATTTCTACTGTGAGTTCGTGTTCATCTTGGTAAAGTCCAAAATGAATCCATCCATTTGAAATGTTGTATTTGATCGCATTAGAATAAAAATTGTAAATGAGTTGGTGAATGAGTTGTTCATCGCCTTGAATAGTGACTTTTTTCTGAATTTTGCTGGTAATACGAAAGTCAGGATTTATGATTTTTGCATCAGCAACAAGTTGCTCGAGCATATCCGTAAGATTTACTGCTGTGGGGGTTATCTCCAGTCGACCAGAATCCGCCCGAGCGAGCATTAACAATTTTTCGGTAATATTGATTAATCGATCAATTTCTTCAGACATCAAAGAGAACTGAACTTGCTCATTTGAACCATCTGCCGATGTTCTAATTCCTCGTTCTGCGTATCCTCGCAAAATAGTGAGCGGAGTTTTAAGTTCATGAGATGCATCTGATGAAAACCGAGTAGCTTGTTCGAAACTGTTTTTCAGACGCTTTTTCATCTCGTAAAAAACATCTAGAAAAGGTTGAAACTCTTTGAATCTGGCAACTTCGGAGGCAATCGTATCAAGATTTTTTACATCCGTTTTATCAACTAACTCTTTTGTTTTGCTAAGTGTATCTAATATGTAATTAGAAATTAAATGAGATAACACCACAATCATTAAAAAAATGATTGGCATAATATATAAAACTATATGATCTCTTAGTTCCCAAGACTTCTTTAAGGTTTTTTGAACCTCTGAGTCATTAACTGCAATGTACTCAAAAAAGGAATATGTATTTTTCCTAACGATATGCCAAGTGTTTCCTCCATTAACGTAATCAGCGTAATCAATTTTTAAGCTAAGTTCTTCTTGAAGTGGCTTCCACTTAATATTGGGATCTTTGAATTCTTTACATAATGCTTCTTTAATTAAGTAGTTTCTAGAGCAAATAACCAGTGAATTTAGCTCAGAGAAATCAAAGAACGGCTCACCTTTTGATGGGTCTTTGGTATTGTAGGTGGGTGAGTTTGTTGCTATTACGAGAAGGTCTTCTTGAATTTTTTTCTGTATAAATTCAGAAGCCAAATATTGAGAAGCGAGTCGGCTTGCAAATAAAAAAATGCAAAAGCAAATACTAAAAACTAAAAACAGATGTAATCTAAAGGATTTGAACATTAGTTGGATTAGTCAGGTTTTCTTATCCTGTATCCAATACCTCTAATTGACTCTATAGGAAATTCACTTAGATCATTTTTTTCAGTATTTACTAATTTTCTTCTAATTCTTTGGATGCAAACATCAACGATATTTGTTTGAGTATTAAAGTCTATGCCCCATACAAACTGCATAATTTGTTGTCTTGAATAAACATTGCCAGGAGAGCGCATTAAATATTCCAAGAGCGTGAATTCTCTTTGACTTAGGACCATAGAAGAATCACGCCATTTAACTCTTCTCGTAACCTTGTCTAAACTTAGCTCACCTACAGTGGTAGTGTCATCATTGGGTTTGGTATTTCTGCTCAGTAATGCTTTACACCTGGCTAGGAGCTCCTCCATAAAAAAGGGCTTAGACATGTAGTCATCTGCACCGCTCTTGAATCCTAATAATTTGTCACTTAATTCTGATTTAGCAGTGAGCATAATTATTGGAGTTTTAACTTCCGCGGCTCTAGCACTTTGAAGAACTTCATTGCCGGACTTTCCAGGGAGCATCACATCCAGCAAAATGAGATCGTAGGGATTTTTTAAAATATTATCCAAGGCGGCAACGCCGTCGGATACATGCTCTACCTCATAATCCTCACTTTGTAGACCTTGGATAACAAAGTCAGCAATTTTATTTTCATCTTCTACTAGTAATATCCGTGTCATTGCTTTAGTCTATGAGTTTTAACTAATGATCATTTTATATAATAAAAGAGCACTTTATGCGCAACTCAAGTTCATTCATAAAAAATGAGAGAGTTTTTTAGGATGACACAACCGTCATTTAGACTCACACTAACTCTCCTCACCCGAGGTTTCACTGGAATGCCAGTCTTTTAGTGCTGTTTTTGAAATCCAAGCCATCGTTGAGTAGAGAAAAATACCCGAAAGTGAGATTAAAAGTAGAGCTGCAAACATTCTAGGTATGTTGAGCTGAAATCCGGCTTGTAAGATCTGATAAGCCAATCCAGAACCAGTCCCTCCTGTGCCTGCCACAAATTCTGCCACTACGGCTCCAATGAGTGCCAAACCGCTGGATATTCGTAAACCACCAAAGAAATAGGGTAATGCGCTTGGGATTCGAAGGCGAAATAATATTTGCAGTCTTTTCGCCTTGTTCAGTTTGAAATAATTCATCAAATCAGGATCAATACTTTTTAGACCAAGCGTTGTATTGCTTATGATCGGAAATAGAGCCACCAATGAAGCGCAAATGACAAGAGACAGGGTAGTGTCTTTAACCCAAATAATAATTAGGGGTGCAACTGCCACTATCGGGGTTACTTGAAGTAAAACTGCGTAGGGAAGGAGAGCTCTTTCTATTTGCCTGCTTTGAACAAGCAAAAAGGAAAGTAAGACACCTATTAAGGTGGCCAAACAAAACGAGAAAAAAGTTATTTTAAGAGTGACCCAAAGTGCTGAGCCCAAGAGTAGCCTATCTGACCATAATGTCTTAAACATTAATATGGGGCCCGGTAATAGATACGGGGGTATTTCAAAATACTCTACTAATACCTCCCAGCCAATCAACACTGAAAACCCTAGCGCTACGGGTAGTATATTTTTTTGAATGATCTCCGAGATGTTTTTTAAGGATATTTCCATTTTAAACACTCGCTTTGAGCAAAGAGGCTTGTACTCTTTGGGCGCATTGCATGAAACTACTCGATACGAGAAATTCAGATCCTCGAGGATATGGCTCTGGCACTAAAAATTGCTCTGTTACGCGTCCGGGTCGGGCAGCCATCATGATAATTCGAGTGGATAAGAAGACAGCTTCATGTATTGAATGAGTCACAAAAAGAACTGTAAATTTATTTTTCTCCCATAACGTTAGCAGTTCCTCATCTAATTTATGCCTCGTAATTTCATCTAAGGCTCCAAATGGCTCATCCATTAAAAGCAAATCTGGTTTCGTTACTAGGCCTCTTGCAATAGAGACTCTCATTTGCATCCCCCCAGATAAGGTTCTGGGCAATGCATTCGCAAAATCGGTTAGACCCACAGTCTCTAAAAATTGCCCTACTTGTAGATCGGCAATGTCTTTTGGAATGCCAGCCAAATCCAGTGGTAACCTTACATTTTTATGAACATTTGCCCATGGCATAAGGGTGGGGGATTGGAATACAAAAGAAAGCTTAGGCTCAGAAGAGTTGTTTTGTTCCTGATCATCAAGGGGTTGATGGCTTTTTATGGTGCTTGGCCAACTTTCTCTGCGACCTAACACTACTTTACCTTCAGTTGGCTGTGTTATGCCCGCTATCATTTTTAAAAGAGTGCTTTTGCCGCAACCCGAAGGACCAAGAAGAGTTACAAACTCTCCCCTCTCTACTTTTAAATCCACAGGCAAAAGTGCTTTTACACCTCCTGAATAAGTTTTGGCAGCCGATAAAACTTCAATAGCATTTGATTTAGCTTCTGTAATTGGAGTTGTACTGGAGGCCATAAATCAAAAAATAGTTGAGTTCAGTTTGAGCTTGCTTATATCATCAGGGAAGCACTTTTAGATCTTTAACAAATTCAGTTGTATATGTATCAGTTACCTTAACTTTAGTTGGATCTATAACTTTGTTGAAGACCATCATATCAAAATTAATTTTGGCTCTTTTGTCTGTAATTATGCCAATTCCAAGGGTTGCAGCGTCCCCACCAGAGATGATATTTTTTTCCTTGAGCTTAAGTATGCTGTATGCCAATTGATCATCTCCCATATCTGGATTTTCTCGCTTTATCAGTGCATTGCCCTCGGCAGGATTGTTTAGATAGCTTTTCCAACCCTCTACAGATGCTTTAACAAATGAAGCTACAGCTTGTTTCCTGGATTTAAGTGTTTTGTCCAAACAAGTAATAGTTGTTGAGTAAGCAGGATAACCAAGGTCACTCAGTAAAAATACATTCGCTTTCACACCTGCTTTTTGAATCGAATAAGGCTCTGACGTTAGATACCCCTGTTGGGCAACATTTTTGTCAGCGATGAACGGCTGTATATTAAAAGTGTAGGGTCTTGCCTGTTCATCAGTTAAACCGAAAGTGTTCTTCATCCAAGGCCAAAATCCCTGCCTTGCAAAAGGAACCACCAGTATGTTTTTTGTTTTGAGTTGGGAAAGGTTAGTCACATCTTCATGGGTAATGATTACCTGTGGATCCTTTTGAAAAATTGCAGCCACATTCACAACAGGTACCCCTGCTTGACGAACTTCCATCATTTGAAGGTCGCTACCGCCCATGACACAGTCCGCCTGGCCAGCAGCCATTAATTGAATTACATTAACACTAGGGCCTCCCATTTTAATGGAGACATCTAAACCATATTTTTTATAAAGTCCCGTAGCCAAGGCTTGATAAAAGCCCCCGTGTTCAGCCTCTGGAAACCAATTGGTCATGAAAACAAATTTCTCAGGAGCTGGCTTGTCTTGAGCATTAGCTATTGAGGCCTGCAGAGTTGAAAATAACAAGGTCAAAGTAATGTATCGGCCAATTAAATTTAAACTCAATTTAGGCGTAAACACAGAAGAAAGCATGGGGTAAAACTCCAAAAAATACGGATAAAAGACGCTTAAAATAGAATTTTCTTAGCGTTTAGTAATAAATACCTATATCAATTATAAATGGCGTCTCTTAACCTAACTTAATTCATGACAAATTTTATGAGTTTCACCAGAGTCAAGTTAATTTTGTCAGTATTCGCTTTTTCAATCTTAGTTTCGTGTGCCAAAAAAGAACCTGAGCCAATAGTTGAGTCATTTGTTAGCTACCTTAACATCAACCAGTTAATGAACTGGGTCATTGACCCTGCAGCCGATGCAGTTTGGGATTCCGTAGCTTGGTACAGCACATCCGGTGGGGAAAAAATGATTGCCCCGAAAACAGATGAACAATGGTCAAATCTGCGTAACAGTGCTGCAACCCTAATGGAGGCATCGAATTTGTTGTTGATAAATGAGAGAGCAAGGGGGGATGAAAAATGGATCAAATTTGCAAAAAAACTTGGTTTATCCGCTCAAAAAGCTTTAGTTGCAATAGATGCTAAAAATCCCCAAGCTGTCTTTGATACAGGAACAGAAATTGATGGAGCCTGTGAGGCCTGTCACAAGGTGTTTGCTTATCCCAATAGAAAATAGATTAAAAATCAATCGCAATTATTTTTTTACCCATGAAATCTAAGAATATTTTAATTTTTTGTTCAACTCTTCTACTTTTTTTCTTGACTCTTGAGAAAGTAGCTTACTCACACGAAGAGAGCCATAAAGAGCAAAACAAATCTTCCAACTCTTCTTTCGAGTCCAAGGAGAATGCAAAACCCGAACATGAGGACGCTAAGAAATTAGGCTCTGAGAGCTCCAAAGGCGAATCGTTACCGCCTTGCAAAGGAGGATACAGCAAAGTGGCTTGGAGTGAGTGTCGGGGTATTAAGAAAAAATACAACGGACCACATTTCGTGGGTGAGAGCTATGAGGGGGACTTTAAAGAGGGTCGACCACACGGACAGGGTGAAATTAAATATTTAGACGGTTCACGCTTTGTTGGGTTATTTGAGATGGGGGTGCGTGAGGGGCCAGGAAAGGAGTTTGCCAAAGATGGCTCACTAACCCTAGATGGGTATTGGCGAGCAGGTGTATTGGTGAAGGTATTCCAAGGCTCTTCCAAAAGTGTTTCAATGGCAAAAGAGGGGCGTGAGCAAAAAGAAGGTGCCATTAAATACTACCCCTGATTTTGAGTTTCTTTGCGCATAAACTCCAAATGTTCATATTCAAAAGCATTCATTGCATCAGATTATTTGCGTCTATTCTTTTCATGTCGTCCTGCCTTGGCCAAGACATTGACCGAATGTATCAAAATACAGATAGAGACCGGCAAAGGTATGATTCCATACAACAAGATAACAAAGACGCTATGCAGCGCATACTAAATCAAGCACTGATAAAAGGCCGACTTTGGAAGTGTCCCATGAATACCTATCTTTTCTATGATGGTTGGGTGTTTGTTGGAACGAAGGAGGATGCCAGTGACATTGGCCGAGTGCCCTACAACATCGTGGGAAGTTATTATTCCTATAACGAGTTTGTAAAATTTACTTTTCAAGGGCTTTCATATGAAAATGTCTTTGAGCTCAATACCAAGACTAGCCAGTTGTTTTCGTATAAACACACTCTCAATAAGTTGGAGAGAGTGAGTTGTAAATTCATTCATTGAACTCCCCTGATTATTCTGACTCCTAGGTATTTCTAACTAGGAACGTATCATTAGAATTTAATTTACCCGATTGCTTATCTGATATCCTATTGTTTGCCTGGGAGTTGCGTATTGGTTCTGAATTACAAATGACAAATGATGCTAAAAGCTAGTAAACACCACTTCTTTTCTACTATTATTCGCATATTGGTTTTACTTATTTTGTTTTTATTTTCGTTTCGTGGGTGGACACAAGTGATTGATTCAATGATTCTTCAGCAACTTGCACCAAAAGGTGTTTTAAATGCTGCCATTTACACCGGTAATTTTTTGCTCGTCACAGGAAAAACCGACGATAACACCCCCCAAGGCGTGTCCCCTGATATGGCTAAAGCTATTGCTGAGAAACTGGGTGTTCCCTTGGTACTGAAACCTTTCAGTACTCAAAATGAGGTTGTCCAAGCAGTGGCTTCTGGAGATTGCGGAATTGTTTTGGTTGGCTCGGACCCAGCACGTGCACAAAAGATTGATTTCGTCCCTGCATATGTCGAAATAGAGGCAACTTATTTTGTACCAGAGGGCTCAAAACTCAAATCCATTAGCGACGTCGATAAACCTGGTATTCGTATTGCTGTATTCGGAGCTAGTGCATTTGGGCTTTGGATGGATAGAAATATCCATCATGCTGAACTTGTAAAGACTGATGGATTAGAGGCATCATTGCAACTGTTTATTGATCAAAAATTGGATGCTCTAGCGGGACTTAGGCCCGGGTTGATCACGGATCAAAAGAAATATCCAAAATACAAAATATTGGATGGTCATTTTATGGCTGTTCAACAGTCGATCGCCACTCGTAAAGGTAGCCCTGAAGGGTTTGAATTTATAAAGAATTTTGTAAATGAAGCCAAGGCGTCTGGATTTGTAGAGCAACTCATCGTCAAGCACGGAGTTCAGGGGCGGTTATCCGTGGCTCCGTAATTTTTTAAATAGGAATTAGTATGATTTTTTATAAAGTATTGAACTTCTTAATTTGTTTATTTGTAACTTGGCTAAGTCTTAGTGAAGGAGCTAGTGCTCAAAATGATGTACCCATCAGACTAAGAGGAACAATTATCGAGGTTTCTGAAAATTCTCTAGTCTTCAAGGAAAGAAGCGGAGAAGTCATCCCCTTGGTTTATGACAGCAATCTGAGCCTTCAAGAAGTTTATCCCATTGAAATGGCAAAGATTGAAAAGAATTCATATATTGGTACTGCAGCAATGACAGACCCAAAAGGTCGCTTAGTGGCCCTGGAGGTCCATGTCTTTCCAGAGTCAATGAGGGGAACGGGGGAAGGTCATCGTCCCTGGGATAGTGTCCCTGGAAGTACGATGACAAATGCTAACGTTGATGAACTTGTGAGTATTGGAAACTCAAGGGAGTTGCATCTTAAATATAAAGACGGTGAGAAAATTGTTTTTGTACCCGACAATGTGCCAATCGTTGCTTACAGGCCAACTACAAAAATCTTACTTGTAAAAGGTGCTAACGCTATCATTACCGCTTCTCAAAAAGACGGTAAACCTACTGCCTCTCGAATTGTCGTTGGAAGAGACGGATTTAAGCCACCTATGTAATTGAAGCATATGTTGGTGGCAATTATTTGCCACTTAACGGCATAAACTCCTACAGGAGACAGGAAACTTTGCTTAGATTGCTATGGCATGTTTTATGCATTGCTATAGCTTAAAAGTAGGGTTTTCTTCATCCTAACGGAGTGATTCATGTCTATAAGTTCTCTTAACTCTAATTTATTAGCTCAAAATCAGCTTTTAAATCAGTCTACAAACAGCAATGCAAATCTGCAATCTCTTGGCGCCGCCCTTCATGGAGGTGATATTTCAGGAGCAAAGTCAATTTTTGCAGCGATTAGTCAAGCCAACGCCAATAACTCTTCTAATAACTCAACGAACGACCCCACTTCTCAAGCGAGCACCACATTAATGGGCCAGTTGGGGGAAGCGCTTCAATCTGGAAACCTCTCCCAAGCTCAGCAAATCACTTCTGCTTTACAAACTCTTCAATCTAGCATCATTACATCAAGTCCTTTGCTGAGTGATACGAGTGAACAGTCTACATCCTCCGGCCTTAATGATTCTTTATTCAATGCATTGTCTTTAAACGGAGTTGGGGCAGGAAGTGCTTCCTCAATTGCAGGGGTATCTTCTCCCGCCGCCTCAACAATGGTGAGCCCACAGCAAGTGATCGCTGCAAATATGGATACCTTTTTACAAAACTTACTCAGCACATTAAAGGCACACAACTCCAACTCAACTGGCGCGAGCGCAACAACGTCTTCTAATACAAAGCAAAATCCTTATGGTGTCTCCGCGGGTTCTAACCAATTCTCTAGTGGATTACAGTCTTTGATTCAACAATTGGCTAAATCGCCAAGTGCACTGAGTGAACTTAATGGGACTTCTAGTCAAACAACTTCAACCAACAATTCAAGCGCACACGCTGCTCAAGTAACAGAACTTCAATCTAGTTACGATCAGTTATTGACATCTCAAGGGGGGAGTGGAGGCACATCGTCTTTAATTGGATTTCTTGAAAATTTTGAATCTAATGTAAAAAATATGCAGTCTACTGGAGGACTTTTAAACATCAATGCCTGAAAATTCAAGCTCAAAATTTGACTCAATTTTAGTAGCAACATTTTTAAACTATTAGAATCTCTAGTATTGTTTGATTTTTTAAAGATTGAAATGTACAAAAAATATTTGAGTTTGATGCAGACTCTTTTCTTAGGAATCCTTAGCTTGCAGGCACTTGCTGAGACACCGCTATTTAATCCCCCCGTACTTATTGCTCAATCAGCTAACGTGGGTGGGGAAATTAAAACAAATATCCAACCTGATCTGTACAGCAACGCTCCAACTCTTGACCTGACTCTTAGTCAGCTCGAATACCCATATAGAGTCAAGTATTTCGAGAGTAAAGTTCAAGGTGTAGACGTTAAAACAGCTTACATGGACGTTGCCGCTCAAGGGAATGAGCGTGGCGTGGTGTTGTTATTTCATGGTAAAAACTTCTCCAGCGATTATTGGGGAACAACCATTGCCGATCTAACTCGCGCTGGTTATAGAGTGATTGCACCAGATCAAATAGGTTTCGGTAAATCTTCTAAGCCACGCATTAAATTTCATTTTGACGAGCTCTGCGAGAACACCTTCAAACTCCTTGATCATTTGAAAATTAGACAAGTCAACGTCATCGCCAATTCTATGGGAGGTATGGTTGGTGTGCGGTTTACGGTTCTATATCCAAGTATTGTTAAAAAATTAATACTCGAAAACCCCATCGGCTTGGAAGATTACAGTAAAAATATACCACCGCAGACTTATGAAACCCTGCTTAAGTTGGAGATGGCTCAAACAGAGGCGAGCTATAGAAAATTTATGCAATCTTATTTTCCAAATTGGCGGCCTGAGTTTGATCGATTTGTGGAGAATTATGTTCGAATCAAGAATGGTCCAGATTACGAGGAGTTTTCAATGACCTCGGCTAGGACCTACCAGATGATTGCTGATCAACCGGTGGTTGGCGACTTTGAGAAAATTAATCAACCCACATTACTGATCATTGGGCAACTTGACCATACAGTTTTTGGAAAACGCTTTGCCCCACCTGAGGCAGTTAAGACGATGGGGGATTTCACGAGGCTTGGCAAAGAGGCAGCCTCAATGCTAAAGAATTCTAAATTAATTGAAATCCCCAATGCCGGGCATGTCCCTCACCTTGAAGTGCATGATCAATTCATGAGGGACGTAATTAACTTCTTGGATTAGTTTTTTAAATTACTGTACCTAGGACGTGTAGGGCGGTTTTTGCAATATGAGCCGCATCGACTTGGAAAAAATCTCTAAGTGCTGCCCGAGTATCACTTCTGCCGAATCCATCAGTCCCAAGAGTCATAAATTTTCTGCCCTCTGGCACAAAGGCTCTTACGCTCTCGGGTACTGTTCTTACATAGTCGCTTGCAGCGATGATAGGGCCTGCACTTTTTTCGAGCTGAGTTTGTAAAAACGCTTTTACTTTCTTACCTTTGCCCTCAATGGATTGTTTTTCTACTTCTAGACCATCCCTGGCCAGCTCACTCCAACTTGTGACGCTAAAGATATCGGACTCAATACCGTGTTCCTTCAATATGAGTTGAGCTTTTACGACTTCTGTCAATATCGCTCCTGACCCCATCAAAGTGACCCTGGGAGTTTTTTTGGACTTAGACGTCACTTTGCTGAGGTGGTAGCAGCCCTTGATTATTTCTGCAGGATCAACATCACCAAGACTAGGTTGGCTATAGTTTTCGTTCATCAGAGTCACATAATAAAAGACGTCCTTTTGTTGTTCCAGCATTTCTTTCATACCGTGATTAATGATGACAGCCATCTCAAACGCATACCCCGGATCGTAGGCTTTGCAGTTAGGAATGGTTGCTGCTATCAGGTGGCTAGATCCGTCTTGGTGTTGAAGCCCCTCACCGCCAAGTGTCGTGCGCCCTGAGGTTGCACCCAATAAAAATCCTCTTGAGCGTTGATCCGCCGCAGCCCAAATTGCATCTCCAACCCTTTGAAATCCAAACATGGAGTAATAGATATAAAAGGGCAACATAGGTAACCCATGAACACTGTAACTTGTCGCAGCCGCAGTCCAACTCGCTATTGCTCCTGCTTCACTGATTCCTTCCTCTAAGATTTGACCATCCAAAGCTTCCCGGTAACTTAAAACCGATCCAATGTCTTCTGGCTCGTACTTTTGCCCCACACTTGAATAAATTCCGACTTGTTTAAAGAGGTTCGCCATTCCAAAGGTTCTGGCCTCGTCGGCGACGATTGGCACAATTCTAGGACCTAGATCAGTTGTTTTTAATAAGTTACCCAATAGCCTGACGAATGCCATGGTGGTGGACATTTCTTTGCCTTCAGATTCGATTGCGAATGCGGCGTATGAACTTAAATGCGGGACAGATACTTTTTCGGCAACTGACTCTCTTTTGGGTAAGTAACCACCTAAGGATTCCCTTTTTGAGTGTAGATATTTCATCTCGGGTGAGTCTTCTAGCGGTTTATAGAACTCCAAACCAGTGACTTGCTTGTCTGTCATGGGAAGATTAAACCTATTTCTGAACTCTATCAATGCAGTTTCATCAAGTTTTTTCTGGCTATGCGTGGTCATCTTACCTTGACCAGCCGTTCCCATTCCGTAACCTTTTTTGGTGTGGGCTAAGATCACAACAGGTTGCCCAATATGCTTTGCAGCCTCTGAGTAAGCAGCGTAGATCTTTACCAAGTCGTGACCACCTCGTTTGAGTCTATCTATTTGTTCGTCCGTCATACCCTGGGCTAATTGAGCAAGCTCTGGATTTTGACCAAAGAAATGGTCTCTGTTAAAACGACCATCTTTCGCTGCGAAGGTTTGCATTTGACCATCTACTGTGTTGGAGAAAGCGCGAATAAGTGCTGCGTTTACATCTCTCGCAAAAAGACCGTCCCAATCACTTCCCCAAATCAGTTTTATGACCTTCCAACCGGCTCCAACAAAGAGTTGCTCTAATTCGTCAATGATCCGTCCATTGCCTCTCACGGGACCATCTAGTCTTTGTAAATTACAGTTCACTACCCAAATTAAATTATCAAGACGTTCTCTGGAGGCAAGGGTCAGTGCGCTCATGCTCTCAGGCTCGTCCATTTCTCCGTCCCCAAATACGCCCCAAACCTTTCTACCCGTGCAGTTAAGTAGATTTCTATGGGTCAAATAACGCATGAACCTGGCGTGATAAATTGAGCTAATGGGGCCTATCCCCATGGAGCCCGTTGGGAATTGCCAAAAATCTGGCATCAACCAAGGATGTGGATACGAGCTAAGTCCTTTGGCTCCTTTGCTTGGTGCTGTTATCTCTTGCCTGTAATGAGCCAGATCCTCCTCGGTGAGTCGGCCCTCTAAGAATGCTCGAGCGTAAACTCCAGGGGCGCTATGGGGTTGATAAAAAACCAGATCACCTCCCTGGTTTTCATTTCTTGCTTTGAAAAAATGGTTGAATCCCACTTCAAATAAGTCTGCTGCACTTGCGTAGCTTGAAATGTGTCCCCCTAAGTCACCGTAAGCAGCGTTAGCTCTTGCCACCATAGCCAAAGCATTCCACCTCATGAGAGAAGCTAATCTCTCCTCTACTGCTAGGTCACCAGGAAAGGGGGGCTGATCTTCAACTGGAATAGTGTTGATGTAATGTGTCACTAGGTTTGGACTCCACCGCACTCCCATCTTGGAAGATTGCGTGTGAAGTGTGTCCAAAATGAAATGCGCCCGTTCTCTACCTTGACTTTGAACTAGGGCTGCGAAAGCCTCTGCCCACTCCATAGTTTCATTGGGATCTGCATCATCAATAGGGTGGTTATTCGGGTTGGATTTCATCAGATTTCTTGATAAGTAGTTCATTCCTATACTTTATAGTAATTTCATTAGAATATTATTCTCTTTATTTTGAATGGACTTTGTAATAAAGCATAAAATGCTAAAAAAACACATGTATTTAAAATATTATGAATATAGACTCTGTTGATCTGAAAATTCTTGAACAACTTCAAGAAGATAGCTCACTTACCAATGTTGAACTAGCGAGGAGAGTGCATCTTTCTCCGTCTCCCTGTCTTATGAGAGTAAAAGCTTTAGAGAAGGGGGGGGTGATTAAGCAGTATGTTGCTTTATCTGACCCAAAATTACTAGGTCTTGGCTTAAATGTATTTATTTCGATTAGTTTAAAAGAACAATCTAAGAATGCTCTTTCAGATTTTGAGGAAAGTATCATCAAGCATGACGAGGTCATGGAGTGTTATTTGATGACTGGAGATAGTGACTATTTAATACGAGTCGTAGTAGCTGACATAGCCGCTTTGGAACGGTTTATTTTGGAGCGTTTGACCCCAATTACAGGAATTGAGAAGATTAGATCGAGTTTTGCATTAAAGCAAGTTCGCTACAAGACCGCCTTACCAATTCAATCATTAAGCGGTAGAATTTAAGTGAGTTTAAATATTATTTACTTGACATGTTGCGTATTTTAGAAATTAAATCTGGAGACTTTAATGTTAGAAAAATTTTTTAAAAGTTTTTCTAAAGATATTGCTATCGATTTAGGGACTGCCAACACTTTAATATATGTCTCTGGTCAAGGGGTTATTCTGGATGAGCCCTCAGTAGTGGTTTTAAAAAACGAGGGTGGTTTTCGCTCCAAAAGAACCGTCCTAGCTGTGGGCAATGAAGCCAAAGCAATGATTGGACGTGTACCTCGCGGGATGGAGGCAATTAGACCGATGAAAGACGGTGTGATTGCAGACTTCACCGTAACTGAGTTGATGATTAAATACTTCATCAAGAAGATTTACAGCAATTCTCTTTTTAGACCGAGTCCTAGAATTGTCATTTGTGTGCCTTGTGGTTCTACACAAGTCGAGAGACGAGCAATTCGGGAGTCGGCTTTGGGCGCTGGCGCGTCTCATGTTTTTTTGCTAGAAGAACCCCTAGCTGCAGCAATTGGTGCTGGAATCAATATTTCGGAGGCTGTAGGCTCAATGGTTGTCGATATTGGCGGGGGAACAACTGAGATTGGTGTGATTTCTCTTGGAGGGATGGTTTATAAAGCCGGAGTTAGAGTTGGAGGTGATAAATTTGATGAGGCCATAGTCACCTATGTAAGACGAAATTTCGGTATTCTGATTGGTGAGCAAACTGCTGAGGCCTTGAAAATCAAAATTGGTATGGCCTATCCCGCTCTTGAAGTTTTGGATATGGAAGTTAACGGCAGACATCTAAGTAACGGGATTCCTCAGTCATTTACGATTTCCTCCACTGAGGTATACGAAGCATTGACAGATGCAATAAATGAATTGATAAGCGCAATTAAGCTCGCCCTTGAGAATACGCCACCCGAGATAGGTGCCGATATCTCTGAGAGGGGAATCATGGTGACAGGGGGCGGTGCACTACTTCGTGGTTTAGATAGGCTGATTCAAGAGGAAACTGGATTGCCCGTGATAATTGCCGAACAGCCTCTAAAGTGTGTAGCCAGAGGCTGCGGAATCGTTCTTGACTCGTTAGATACTACGATCAATATTTTTACTAACGATTGATTTAGAACCGTTATTCAAGTTTCATTTAGGCGAAACCCAATCGTCACTCACGTAAAACTGGTTGAATCCTTCACAGCCGAGGGTGAGCACCTAATGTTACTCAATGCTTTGATGTAGTGCAAAAAATATTTCTCTTGCTTAAGTATGGTGCATTTAGGTTGGTGAATTTTGGATGTTTTACAAAATATTCATAATATGAAATAAATGGCTCAAATTCAGGGCTAAATAAATAATATTACTGGCATAAAGTATGCAATGTACTTGTTGTGCTGTTCCGTCTTTTTGAACCATTCAAAATTACTCAACGCTTTAAAACTAACACTTTTTAGAACATTAGGATTTAACATGAAGTTGATTACTGCAATTATTAAGCCCTTCAAACTTGATGAGGTGAGAGAAGCATTGTCCACCATAGGTGTTCAAGGCATCACAGTAACTGAGGTAAAAGGTTTTGGAAGGCAAAAGGGGCATACTGAGTTGTACCGCGGAGCAGAATATGCGGTAGATTTTCTTCCTAAAGTAAAAATTGAAGCTGCAGTTGCTTCCGATCTGGTTGAGCGAGTTATTGAGGCTATCGAGAAATCAGCAAGAACTCAAAAAATTGGAGACGGAAAAATATTTGTGTTTGATTTAGAACAAGTTGTTCGTATCCGTACGGGTGAGACAGGAGTTGAAGCACTCTGATATGAAATTCAATTAATGTATCAACACAATTAGAAAGAAAACATCATGAAAAAAATGTTTGCCTCAATCACCCTAGGCTTAGGATTGATGATTGGAGTCTTTGCTACTTCAACTTCCTTTGCTGATACTGCGCCCACCAGCTCGACGATGCCGTCAGCGGTTAAACCCGCAAAACCTTCTACATCGACTGCGGCTACAGCAACGCCGGTCGTTGCTGCTCCTGCACCGGCTCCTTCAGCGGCAGTGGCAGTGGCAATCCCTGTCCCTACCCCTGCCCCGGTTCCCAATAAAGGTGACACCGCTTGGATGACTATCTCTACTTTGCTGGTGTTAATGATGACCGTTCCTGGTTTGGCGCTTTTTTATGGTGGCTTAGTCCGCTCTAAAAACATGCTGTCTATATTAATGCAAGTTTTTGTAGTGACTTGCGTGGTCTACATTTTGTGGGCTATATATGGCTACTCACTCGCGTTCACTGCTGGTAATCCTTTCTTCGGCTCCTTTGATAAATTATTTTTCAAAGGGATGACTGCAGACTCAGTAGCAGCTACGTTTAGTAAAGGAGTGGTCATTCCAGACCTTACTTATGCTGCGTTCCAAGCAACATTTGCGGCAATCACTTGTACCTTGATCATCGGGTCATTTGCCGAACGTGTTAAGTTCTCTGCTGTAGTACTTTTTTGTGCTCTGTGGTTTACGTTCAGCTATTTACCCATAGCCCATATGGTTTGGTATTGGGATGGACCAGATGCAATATCGGATGCGGCTTCACTGGATACAGTTAATGCTAACGCGGGTTGGTTATGGGCCAAAGGAGCGCTTGATTTTGCTGGCGGAACGGTGGTTCACATCAATGCTGCAATTGCAGGCTTAGTTGGTGCATTTGTAATCGGCAAAAGAATTGGTTATGGTCGTGAGTCGATGGCTCCTCACAGCTTAACACTTACCATGGTTGGTGCTTCTCTATTATGGGTGGGGTGGTTTGGATTTAATGCTGGATCCAATTTGGAAGCAAACGGTACAACGGCTTTGGCTTTTATGAACACACTTCTCGCCACCGCGGCAGCGGCCCTAAGCTGGACTGGGGCAGAGGGACTACTCAAAGGTAAAGCCTCCATGCTTGGTGCTGCCTCGGGTGCAGTTGCAGGATTGGTGGCAATTACTCCTGCTTGTGGATATGTTGGACCCATGGGTTCTATCGTCATCGGCTTGATTGCAGGGGTAGGGTGTTTATGGGGCGTAACGGGTCTTAAGACCATGTTAGGCGCAGATGATTCCTTGGATGTCTTTGGTGTCCACGGCGTCGGTGGCATTTTAGGAGCGCTTTTAACAGGAGTTTTCGCGGCTCCTGCACTCGGGGGCGTTGGGATTTATGACTATGTGGCTAATGCAGCTGCACCCGAATATTCTATTTCTGGCCAAGTATGGATACAGCTACAAGCAGTTATAACAACATTAGTATGGTCTGGTGTTGTCTCCTACATCTGTTACAAGATCGTAGACTTAGTTATCGGTCTACGTGTGACAGAAGAAGAGGAGCGCGAGGGCTTAGATATCAGTTCCCACGGTGAGAGTGCCTATAGCCGTTAAGCAAATAAATTTTTAAACAGAGTCCACCCATTTGAAAAACTGGGTGGATCCTTACATTAGCCCAATAAGATAAAAGAAAATTGAAATTTAAAGCAATCCAAAATAGCAATTGCGATAAACAATTTTTTTCGGCTCAATGATGAGAGCCTGTTCCAAGATACGCGGCTTGTACTGCAGGATCATTTTTAAGTTTGTCTGCGTCTCCGTGAACTGAAATAGATCCATTCTCTAGTACATATGCGTAATCCGCTACATTAAGTGCAGCGGCTGCGAACTGCTCTACCAAAAGCATCGTAACTCCTTCGCTCTTGAGTCTTAAGATAATTTTAAATACTTCCTCGACCAAAATAGGTGCAAGTCCCATGGATGGTTCATCAAGGAGGATAACTTCGGGGTTAAGCATGACAGCTCTTGCCATCGCCAACATTTGCTGTTCTCCGCCAGATAACGTTCCAGCTAATTGTTGACGTCTTTCCTGCAGTCTTGGGAACAACTCCATTGCTCTTTCCAAGTCGCCTTTAACATCCCCCTTAGGACGGCTACCTGTTAATCTAGGAAAGGCTCCCAAGAGTAAATTATCTGTAACGGTCATCGTTGAGAAAACCCTGCGTCCTTCGGGAGAGTGTGCCAAACCAAGTTTTGCAATTTGATTTGACTCCATTCCATGTATGCTTTTCCCGTTAAGCGTGATGGTGCCAGAAATAGGTTTAATCATCCCAGAAATAGCTCTCATGGTTGTGGTCTTACCAGCACCATTAGAACCAATTAAAGTAATTACTTTGCCTTTTGGAACATCAATAGAAATTCCGTTTAGAACGTGGACTTTCCCATAGCCGGCTTGTAAATTTTCTATTTTTAGCATAATACGCGTACCTTAAGCGATGATTATTGATGGATGAAATGAAATTATGGTTTAGCACATGTCCATTTACGCAACAGCCCCGCCTAGGTAAGCTTCAATCACCTTCGGATCCGCTTGAACATCCTGAGGTTTGCCTTCAGCAATTTTTTGTCCAAAGTCCAAAACACTCACGCGGTCACAAATACTCATAACCACATCCATATGGTGTTCAATTAAAATTACTGTAATTCCGTGTTCTTTAATTTTATGAATAATTGCAACTAGCTCTTTAATGTCAGGGGCTGTAAGACCAGCAGCTGGTTCATCAAGTAAGAGCAACTGAGGATCTAGGGCTAAAGCTCTTGCGATCTCTAGAAGTCTTTGTCGGCCGTAGGGAAGATTTCTTGCCTCCTCATGGGCACTCTCAGCCAGGCCAACAAATTGGAGCAAGCCAAATGCCTTTTGTGTGGCTGTATTCTCTTCTGATTGATAACGGCTGGTATCAAGCGCAATATCAACTAAATTACTCTCGTAGGTGTGGTGCAAACCAACTAATACGTTTTGTAAGGCAGTCATCTCACCGAAGAGTTGAACGTTTTGGAAAGTTCTAGCAATGCCGGACAATGCAATTTGTGAAGAAGTTCTACCAATGACAGTTTTACCCTGGAAATCTATCTCACCCGATGTTGGTTGATAAATACCTGTCAGTACGTTCATCATAGTGCTCTTGCCAGAGCCATTAGGCCCAATGAGTCCATGGATCGTACCGCGCTCTACCTGCAGGGAAACATGGTTAATGGCTTTCAGCCCACCAAACTGCATTAGGATGTCACTGGCTTTCAAGATTAGGTTGCCATTTTCGGACGCATTACTGCTGCTACTTGGGTGTACCAATCTACTCATCGCTTCAATTGAACTTGATAATTCAATAGCCTCAACCCTGGTTGAGTTCTTGAACATTTTTCTAAAGAAGCCAATAATTCCGTCTTGTAAATAATAAACGACGAACAGAATCATAAGTCCAAAAATGCTTAGTCGCCAATCGGTGATATTGGTCAACCAAAAAGAAAAGGCTGAAAGGGCGCATGTTCCAACAACTGGAACAATGGTGGATCTGATGGTGGTTAGTTTTCTTTGGATTCCTATTAACGCACCAATGAGAATGATGACTGCAAAAACTGATGAAACGATTTGAAAGGTTTCTAAATCATCCAAAAGTTTCGGCAATAAAACGATGATGGAAGCTCCAAGTAAAGCCCCAGAACGAGTTTTTCTTCCGCCCATAATTGTTGCAAGCAAGAAGAGCACCGTCAACTCGAAGTTGTATGTGTTAGGCGATATGTACTGCTCTGAATAGGCATACAAACTACCAGCCAAACCCGCAAAGCCCGCGCTGATGACAAATGCATATACTTTATATTTATATACGGATACCCCCATGCAATCGGATGCAATTGGGCTGCCTCTTAAGGCCTCAAATGCACGACCCAAGTTGGATTTTAAAACTCTGTTAACGACTACAAGAGATAATGCGAGCAAACAACACACCAACCAGTAATAAGACTGAACATCTAATTTGAAACCTGCCAGTAGGGGTTTTGATATCTTGATCCCCATTGGCCCCTCAGTCATGAAAGTCATTTCATTTATTAAAATTTGAATGATGGTACCAAATGCCAAAGTTACCATTGCTAAATAAGGTCCTGAAACTCTAAGTGCTGGTAGGGCTAAAACTGCTCCAAACAAAGCGGTTATTAAAATTGAGGCAGGCAATATTATCCAAAATGGAGCCGAAAATTTTAAAAATAGCACCCCAACCGTATACGCTCCAATACCAAAGAGGCCTGAGTGTCCAAGTGATACTTGGCCCGTATAGCCAACAACGATATCCAATCCAAAGAGAAGGATTGAGTAAATCATGATCGTCTCAATCAAATGAATGTAATAGGGATTTGGCGTAATTAAAGGGACAATTAAAAGCGCCAAAAATCCAAGAAATGCTAATACCCAATTGTTTTTCTGAAACATGATCAAACCTTCTTAATTGCTGATTTTCCGAATAGGCCGGCAGGTTTAACTGCCAAGACCAGCAATAACAAAACTAACCCAGGTACGTCCTTGTAGCCTGTTGAAATATAGAACCCTGTAGTTGTCTCAGCAACACCCAAAATAATACCGCCTATGATAATTCCCATGCCGCTGGTCAGACCTCCAATAATTGCGACAGCGAATGCTTTTAGGCCAAGCACCGATCCCATTGTTGCACCAGTAAGAGTTAGAGGGGCAATAAGCACTCCTGCAAATGCTGCACTCATCGATGAGAGTGCATATGAAAAAGTAATGACCAGTCCGGTGTTGATTCCCATTAATTTTGCAGCATCACGGTCATTAAAAGTAGCAACAACTGCTTTCCCGTAAATTGTTTTTCTGTTGAAAAACTCTACTGCAAGCATCATCAATACAGCGCCAACTATTACTAATATTTCCATCGGTAACACATTGGCTCCAAAGACCTTCATGGGGGCTTCTGGTAGCGGGGAAGGGAACCTTAAATCATCACGGCCCCAGACATTTTCTGCAACGTTTTTGAAAATAATTCCAAGTGCAATAGTTGACATAATCCAGCCAAATTCACTCTTAATTTTGATTGCTGGTCTGACACCTATGGCCTCAACAAAGGCACCTTGGAGTAGACCAAAAATCCCAACTATTGGGAGCGCAATCCAGTAATTTATTTGAAGCACATCAACTAAGGTAAGACCTACCAAGGCCCCTAACATAAGCGCATCGCCTTGACCAAAATTTAGTGTGTCTGAGGTGGCAAATGTGAGTTGATAACCGAAAGCTATAACTGCATATATCATACCTAAAGCAATTCCGCTATAAATGAGTTGCAGCAGTATCTCCATGTTTAAATTTCTCTGTTTATATTTGAAAAAAAGCTGTGCTCTTTTACAAGCACAGCACTCAATTTTAGTTGTCGGATATTACCAGTTAACTCTCATCTATTGATGAGTTTGAAAAATTATTTCTTAGTTTGCTTTGTCCGAATATCAGAACCTTTTTTCTGATCTTCCTCATAAGCATAAACCACGCGTCCACCTTTAACCTCACCAATTACGGGGATGTTAGGGGTTATCGCCTCATGGTCATCCTTGTTGAATGGTTTGTTATAAACAGTTACAACACCCTCTACTTTGTCTTTCAAGTTCTCGAGTGCATCTTTAATCTGTTTACCGTCTGTTGACCCGGCTTGCTTGATAGCGGCAGCAAGTAAAAACACAGAGTCATAAGCTTGAGCTGCAGAAACGGGTGAGTCGATTCGGTTGTTTTTGGGCTTGAATTCTTTCAAATATGCATCAATGAAAGCTTTTCTCTTTTGAGTATTTGGGTCCTGAATAAATGTCTCAGGCATACGTGCCCCCTCTCCACCAGCGCCTGCATTATCAACGAAGCTGGCCATTGAGAGTGTCCAGCTACCGATCATCGGTACTTTCCAACCAAGCTTGGTCATTCCGTTTGCAATTTGAGCTAGTTCTGGTCCGATTCCATAAGTCAAAATGACCTCTGCACCAGCTTCTTTTGCTTTTAGGAGCTGAGGAGTCATGTCAACGTCTTTGATGTTGAACTTTTCTACAGCAACTGGAGTAATGTTTTTATCGGCCAAGGCTTTAGTGAGGTCATCCTTCCCTAGTTGTCCGTAATTAGTTGAGTCAGCCAATATAGCTACTTTGGTAAATTTACGGCGAACGATAGCTTCCTCAACAATCATAGGTGCTTGGATGCCATCGTGAGCTGAGTTTCTAAAAACGTAGTTGTCTGGGAATTCTGGTGGTAAAAATTGTTTAGTCAAAATTGAACCAGTGGCAACGTTATTCATGACTGGAATTTTTGCTTCTTCGTAAAACCTTTGTGAAGCTAACGCCACTCCAGTGTTGATAAAGCCAACTGTTGCTACTACTTTTTCTTTATTGATAAGTTCTTGAGCGATCTGAACTCCGCGCTCATTCTTGGCCTCATCATCACGTTCAACTGCAACAAGTTTGCTACCAAGTACGCCGCCTTTTTTGTTAATCTCATCGATGGCAAGTCTTACGCCGTCCCTCATACTCACACCCATTGAGGAGGAGCCCCCAGTAAAAGGTCCACTAACTCCAATTTTTATATCTTCAGCTGCAAAGGTAAGACCTGCAGTAAGCATTGCAGCAGCGAGTGCAATTTTTGTGTAACCTGATACCATCATTTTCTCCTTAGATAAATTCATTTTTAGAAATGCTTAGAATACTTATGTATTTCTTTTAAGCTAACTATACTATCCAAATACCGTCCTTTCTTACTAGATACTTACCCTAATACGCCTCAATACTAGTTATGATTGGGATTGTCTAGAAAATGATGGTTTTTTTAGGCCGTTTACAATTTAAAGCAATCTTATACCCGGAGCATTCATGACAACAACGTTAACTAACGTAAGCATTCCACAATTCTTAAATATCCTTGGCAACCTGCACCATTTAATTGCTAAGGGAATTTCTGACGCTAAGGCCAGAAATTACGATGGTAAGGTATTGTTTGACTTCAGGCTTGCCCCCGATATGCTCCCTTTGAAGGTTCAGGTATTGATTGCATGCGACGCTGCTAAATTTTGTGTTTCTCGAATAAGTGGGCTTGAAGCACCCAAATTCGATGACAAAGAGGCAAGTTTAGAAGAGCTTGCTGAGAGAATACAAAAGACCGTTGACTGGATTAAAACTGTTCCATCTAACGCACTAGACGGCCTAGAGGAAAAAGAAATAACCTTTCCGATTGGAAAGGATGCAACAAAAACTATGAAGGCCCTGGATTATTTGATTACATGGGTTATACCAAATGTTTATTTTCACGTTACAACCACCTACAACATACTTCGTCATAACGGAGTTCCGCTCGGCAAACGTGACTACCTTTTAGGTGCTGCAAACGTAGGCTAATTAAGTCATATCTTTAAGAAGACTTTTTATCGCAATTGAGCAAAATTTTCGCGCATCCCCCGACTACAGCGAAGCTTAGTCGCGGGTCAAGCGAAAGGAGCCGAAGGCGACATGCGTCACCTACGGAGGCGATTCTTGAT
>CAIWAO010000149.1 GCA_903910745.1 uncultured Burkholderiales bacterium | reverse complement strand
TTGTCCCATTTGTTGTTGTTAAACTTGCATAAGTTGGAGACTCAGTGGCTGCTTGCATAGGATCTGTATTGCTTGACACAAATTTAACTGCAGTTGGTTTACCACTAGCATCTAATGGACCAGATGCAACAGCGGTGAATCCTGCTAATTGAGGTGTGGGTGTACCGGTTCCTGCTGTGTTGCCGTAGTTAACGTAGTTAATGAGTCCTTGCAAGTCGGTGACCTGTGCGGTTGAAGGTATTGATAGTGGCTCAACTCCGCCGTTATTTGGCAATGTGAGATTCAAAGTCATTGATTGCCCTGCTAATCCAGAAAAGTTAATTCCACCAATAGTCGCGTTTGACGCTGGTGTGTTTGCAGCTGCGGCCTGAAGCTGTGAATTGATATTGTTCACAACAGTTTGGTAGGTCTCGTTTCCACTCCCCAAATTGAGGGGTATGTTTTGCATTGAGGAGCCAGAGCCAGAACCATTTTGTAGCTGTAAATTAACAGAACTGTTATTGGTTCCTGAAAAATCAAAATATTTTTGTGACCCAAATGTTTGATTGATCCTGTTGGTCAACTCAGTTGCTATATCAGATCCGTGTAGTTGAAGATTTTGGCCCGCTAAATCTGCAATGTTGATAGGCACTGTTTTTGAGCCGTCAACTGAGATATCAAATAACGGAATTGGGGACCCTGTTGTCGATACGATGCCACTGACAGTTGTTGGTGACTGAAAATTGATAACGTCTGAACTAAGGGATCCCAGGTTTGGAGCTAAGGTACCAGACACTGTGGCAGCCGAAGAGGACTGAGTGTTGGTTAAGTTATCCAAGTTAAACATCTCAGTTTTACTATTGGTAAGCTGATCACCCACCTGGGCAGCGTTAGCAATTTGTCCATATTGATTGACGTACTGCGCTGATCCAGTTGAATCTGTCGATTGTTGGAGTGCTGAGCTCACCAAAGTGTTACCCACATAAACATAGGTCTGCCATTTGTTGGCCGGCGACGCCGCACTTGCGTTTTGTGTTTTAGCGTAATACACGGTCGCCAAGTAACTGTTACCTGCTCCGTCATAAACGTTCATCGCTGTGCTTTCGTTGTAAGTAGACGGATCGTTTTTGTCAAATGGTTTTGTAATCACAGCGGCAGATGCTGGGAAATTAAGACCTAACTGAATTTGAGTAGTCTGCTTTGCCTCACCAACGGTTGCGGAGGGAATATTTAACGGATTCATGTTACTGATGTCGGCATTACCAGCACTATCAACCGAGGCCGCCATCAACTGTTGTCCTGCAGCATTCACAACAGTGTTCTCGTTGTTCAACATGAACGTACCGTTTCGTGTATAGATGTTTTGTAAACCATCAGGGGATTTCATCGGGAAAAATCCTGAACCTGAAATCGCCAAATTAAGCGTATCAGACGAGAAAGTCAAATTACCTTGGCTAAAATCTTGAGTCACACCTTTTAAGGCTACACCTTGACCAATCGTAGAACTACTCTTTTGGAGTGGGGACGACGCAAAAATGTCTCCAAAATTGGTTGTTGATCTCTTAAATCCAGTGGTTGCAGCATTGGCAATGTTATTGGAGGTGGCGGCTAATTGTGAATTAGCTGCTTGAATACCGGTTAGTGCTGTAAAAAATGCCATTTTTCAAACTCCTGTTGAATCTTCTATTCTGAATTAGTTAGCTACTGAACTAACGTCTGCAAGGTTCATCGTCTTGCCACCCGCAAAATTCAGCATCCATGCGCTTGCTGGCGTACCTGCATTTGGATTACTGATACTTATTACTTGTGAGTAAGTACTGGATGTTGGTGTTACTGTGTTACCTGTTGAATCAACAGCAGAGAATGCTAATTTGTAAATTCCATCGGCTTGTTGGGATCCGTTTTGACTCTTTCCGTCCCAAGTTGCAGTCATATTTCCTGCTGTTTGCGGTCCTAAGGCCTGGATATCCACAATGTTACCTGAACTATCCGTGACTGTCATCGTAAGTGTCTTTGCACCATTGGGCAGGCTGACAGATGTATTGACTGGCTGGCTATTGATCAATGTTGCGGCTCCTCCGGGCACTAAAACTTGTTTGCCTATGAGAGAAGCTCCTGCAGACATTTGCCCGTTTTGCAAACTACCTACCAACGAGTTCATACTAGACTCCATGTTAGTAGTAGCAGTTAGTTGTGAGAACTGAGCAAGTTGAGATACGAATGTAGAGTTGTCCTCTGGCTGAGATGGATCTTGGTTCTTCAATTGAGTCGTAAATAGCGTTAAGAAATCATTCTCACCCATAGCTGATTGGGCTGAAGAGGTCGAAATCTGAGTAGCTGCAAGGGCTGCTTGATGTTGAGCAAGCGTTGTAATCCCGTTTGGCAACGTAGAGGAAAGGGATGCTGGCAATGAGCTTGATGTTGAAGAGGATACGGTCATGATTTGTTTCTTTCAGCTAAGGGTTAATGGGTTTTAGATTAATGTTTAAAAAATTTGATTATTAAGATTTAGTGATGTCTAGAGTTCTCATCATGAGTTGACGAGCTGTGTTCACAACTTCAACGTTGTTTTGATAAGAGCGAGAGGCCGCCATCATCTCCACCATTTCTTGCATTTCATTCACATTTGATAAATAAACATTTCCGTCTTTATCAGCAAGTGGGTTTCCGGGGTCATACAGGCTTCTAATCGGGGTTGGATCGTCAACCACATGATCAACCTTTACTCCGCCTAGATATGGAGCGGCAGCGTTGGTGTACTCCTCTTTTACTAAGGCTTTGAAAACGGTTCTCTTAGCTCTAAATGCATCTTGCTCAGTATTGGAGACGGTCGTTGCATTGGCCAGGTTAGATGCTGTCGTATTCATACGAACCATCTGCGCATTAAGCGCTGTGCCTGCAATTCCAAAAACACTGTCTAAGGATTTCATTTTTTATTACTCCCCTTTAAGGGCCTTTCTAATGCCACTGATGTTGTTTGATAAAAAACTGGCGGTGGCCTGATAATCAGCTGCAGCCTTACCAAAGTTAGACTGCTCCACACTGATCTCAACCGTATTTCCATCAAAAGAGCTATTAAAAGGAATTCTGTAACGCATGCCGTTATCGGGTGCGTCTGTGATGGCAGCGAAATGCTCTGGATGAGTAGCAGTCAAATACTGCTTCTCTGACTCTTTAAACACCGCTTTGAAATCTAAATCTTGCGCTTTATAGTTAGGCGTATCAGCGTTTGCAATATTGCGTGACAAAACCTCAAGTCTCTGACTCCTGACTTGAAGAGCTTGCTCGCTGACACCAAAAGCAGATGAAAGATCCATCATCACTCCAATTAACTTGTACAAAAATCGTCGTATTCACGACACTCGGTCCTAAAGTTCTAAGACCTCGGTACGATATCTGCAATTTGTATGCCACCAATAAATGACGGTGTTGCAAGCATTGTTTGGGGGATTTCACTCAGAGGGAGTGGCAATATTTTTCCTCTTAAGATCCCTTTAACGCTTAACTTTTAAATGGCCACCAAAACTGGCAATTTGTTGCCGCTTTTAATATTCATTTTTTATAACGTCTCACATATTCATCAATTTCTTGCCAAGTCAATTGAATAAATTGATGTGTTCGATACATTTCTTGCCACCCATTTTCTAAACTCAAGATCTGCAGCTTGCCGCTATTGAGTTAAGTCTCGATTTCTTGCCACACGATCGTTATAAACCGTCAACCGTAAACGATCAAATATCTTCATTAAGGAAGATAAGTCTGGTTTAAATAAGCACTAACTCTTAATGCCTGAGTCCTTTGCGTGGACGAGCTAGCAGGGTTGAACTGAACTTGCTCGATCTGGGCAGTTTGGTTTTGTCCCAAGTTTTGACCGCTCACTGTGTTCGAACTTTGACCTGAATTTTGAGATCTTTGTGATGTTTGGGCTGCTTGAGCAAGCAGGGTTGCTTGCAGGAGTTGGACATTTTGTGTGCCCTGTCCGCCCATCGATCCAAATCCACCTTGGACTTCACTGTTATTCATGACCAAATTATTTTGAGCTTGAATTAAGGCTTGACTTCTGGAGTTTAAAGTATTGTTGGTCTGTACGCCAGCAAAAGCATTTGGAGTGGTTTGACTGTTCTGAGCAACAGTTGTATTTGAGAAATCCAGTCCTAAGCGGTTGATTGCATTTTGGTGAAGCCCCTCAATTATTGAGTGTCTTGTAATAGGTGCACTGGTATCCCTATTGACGTGAAGCATTGAGGCCTGTGATCCAGCTATATTTAAATTTGCGTGAGTTCGGGTCTCGCTGCGGGCGGCTGGGGTTAGAACTGTTAAATAAAGATCGTCAAGGTTGGCGGGCCCGAAGTTCTTGAGCCCAGTTTCATCAAAATATTTGGAGACCAAATCCAATTGCTGCAGCACGCTGTGATTTGTAATGTCTTTTGGGTTTGACGCAAACCCAGCTGAGGCAGCCCCCCTATCAGGGCCTTCACAAAATTGAATAATGCCGTGACAACGGTTATTCGTGGCTTTGGGATTCATCCCATCACTCTCCATCAAGGTCAATCTGGCGAAATCATCAGGATGGAATTGGTAGGTTTTAGACATGTTTACGATTTTTTCGTAAACGGCTGACTTTTCCTGCGCTGGAATAAAGCCCTTTTCAACTGCTCTGTCTAGTGTTTTATTGAGAACTGGGTTGTCACCTTTATCAAAACCAGAGTGTGCATTTGTCAGTACCCTAGAGCTTGACCTTGCTCCTTGAGCAGTTAGGGTATTACTTGCGACATTAGTTAGTGAGCGATTTTGAGCAGCTACATTGCTCTGTAGGGACTTATTATTAGTAGGTACAGTTAAATTATTGGCACTTGGCGTGGCAGAGTTATTTGTTAAAGTTGCTCTTGCAAAGTCTCCACCACCTGAATTAATGGAACTTAAAATTCCCAAATTGAGCTGCTGGCCAGGGAAAATTTTGTCTGGATTTTGAATGCCGTTTGATTTAGCAACCAATTGGGCTAAATGCATTGAATCTGAGGAGCTGATGTTTTGTCCTTGTCCCGCAAAATATCCCTTCACTATATTTGTGAGGGTGTCACCGCTTTTTATAGCAACAGTTGGTGCGTTTGCATCCACAACACTGCTCGTTTGGTTTGACGAAGTATTGACACTTGATTGGGCCTGAGCCTGAGCAAGCATTTTGGAGAAAGCAGTCTTATCGGTTCCGCCAGAACTATTTGCGCGGTCCGTGAACAAATATTTATTACTGTCCAAGTAACTATTTCTTACTAAGTTTTTCGTGTCTGTTAAATAGTTCATGGCAATTCCAGTGGCCTTTTCGATCTTTGGTACAAAATTTGCAAAGTGTGTTGTATCAATAAACAATACGTCAATTAACCAACACTTCCCTTCTATTTTGCAAATGCTGTGCCGATCTGAAAAATCATTTAAAGTGTCTGGAATCGGACACTTAAAGAGACTCCCCAGAGTTCTATTTGGAGGGGTGTCTGGAGCCGCGTTGCTTGCATTGATGTGCGGCCTTTCTAATCCAGCGATGGCTCAAACACAAAATGCCGCCAGCAGCGCTGGTCAACAAAGAATTGATGCTCAACTAAAGCCGTGGTATGCCAAGGTTGAGCGCGTGGAGGAGTCCTCTGTAAGCATTGTTGCGTTGGATTCAAGACTCAAAATCGAAGCTTGTGAAAAACCAATCAACTTTGATTTTCCGTTTGTTTCTCACAAAACGGTTCGTGCACGGTGCGAATCGCCACAGTGGCAGTATTACCTACAAGTCAATGCTGCTTCGGCTGTTACAGCTACAAACGTAGGCGTCAGCACAAACTCAGGCGCCCCAAGTTCACCCCCCCCTTCAATGGATAAAGTCGCACCCACACAGTCCTCTGCTTCCGCCAATACACCCTCTGCAGCATTAACTAGCCCACCCAAAACCACCTCCAATAACCCCGGATATCACACCGTATTAACCTCTTCGCAGTTCCTTAAACGTGGAACTATCTTAGATCCAAGCATGTTCACAGGCACAGAAGTTGCTTTCACACCTGGTGATAATTCCGCATTGAGCAATCCGAAGGATGTAGCTCATATGGAACTTTTAAGAGATTTACCGGCCAATACGACACTTAAGAGTTTTGATCTGAAGCCCATGGTGATGATCAAAAAGGGACAACAAGTTTTAGTGTCTATTGGAGAGGGTAAGGGGTTTTTGATTACTGTGAGAGCAGAATCTTTGCAAGATGGACAATTAGGAGAGCAAATTCGGTTGAAAAATACCGAGTCGGGTCGACCTATTTCAGCTGTAGTCACGGGTGTAAACACGGCGAAGGCTATTTAATGGGTGCTAAAGTATTAATTTTCATTTTTTTGAAAAATAACTTTAAAAAGACTCAAGTTTTAAAGTTTCGAGACGAATTTAACCTTGTCAAAGAATATTTTGTTAGCTATAAATTTTTGTAAGAGAGTGCATCATGACTGACGCTATTTCCAACCAATCTCGTCTCCCTACAGGGAATACGACACTTAGAAGCGTAAGCGATTTGTCTACCTCTGGCTCTTCTTCAAAGAGCGGATCCAGTACAAGTTCTGCGCCTATGCCAAGTGCTCCTTCTGCGGGTGCAGATACAGTGAGTTTAAGCAATGTGTCACTTCAGATTGCCCAGCAATCTGGGTTTGACCAGGGCAAAGTAAGCTCAATCAAACAAGCGATTCAAAACGGCGATTACGCAATCGATCCTCGCCGAATTGCACAAGGTTTTACTTCTCTAGAAAAACTCATTAAGGAATAAACGTTGACTGAACTTGCTTCAATCAATCAAGATATGGAAGCGTCCCTGGCAAAAGCCATGGAGCGTGTGGCCCTTCTTGAGTCTTTACTGGAGCAAGAGTTTGAGGCACTTAAGCTACAAGATCTTCAAAACTTTGACGAACTAAACCAAAACAAAGACAAGCTATTACAAGAGTTAATGGCCTTAACCGGGGTATACAAAGCAGAAGATGCACTTCAACTAGATCCCAGGTGGAACGACTTTAAAGCAAAAATGCGCCTTTGCCGCAACCTTCACAGGCGCAGCGAAATGCTAGTTACACGTAAACTCGATGCAATTAAAGGCGCACTAGAGAGTTTGCGCTCACCCATTCATACCAGCAACGTAGAAACATACGACCGACTTGGGAAAATGAAACGAGGTCGTCAAATCTCAGGCTACATGTCCGTCTGAATCATTCGATCAAAATTATTTTGGCATTAGCCATTAAAAGTTTTCTCATCGCCGGGCTTCATGCCTTTTAACCAATAAACCCAAGACAAAATAACAGCTACAGCTGTGTACATGTCCTGTGGTATCTCATCGCCAACATCCAGCTTACTCAGCAACGATAACAACTGAGGATCCTCAGCCACATAGATCCCGTGTTTCTTTGCCTCATCAATAATTCTTCGCGCAAGTTCCCCCTCCCCCTTGGCACTGACCTTAGGGGTTTTATTTCGACCGTATTCAAGTGCCAGAGCTTCTAATTGTTTTTGCATTTTATGAATGGTTCGGGATGATTTTTAACCAAGAATGGGCAAATCTTTTTCTCACACTCTAGTGTCTAAAACTGATCCACTAGAGGGTCTAGGCTCTTCTAATTCACTTGGTTTGGGCGCATTAAAAATTTGAAATGAATTAAGAGTTAATCCGGACGCACTAAGCTCATACCCAAGCTCAGAGGCATTGGTCTTTGCAAGCTCAGCCACTTCAGGGCTCACTGCCCACATGATCAAATCGACCTGAGTTGACTTAACAATTGTGGTGTTAAGCCATACCTCACCCAAGACTCTACTCTTTGAGTGAATATCAACTGAATAACTAGGGGTTGAGTCATCGTCCTTACCGTTTTTATTCTTCTTAAAGTAAAGATCTACAGGATCAGCATCTACGAACGGGATTACTACATGAAAGCCCAACTCTGCGCGCAGCAGATGTTGAACGCTTTGAATTTGAGCGGACTCAAGTTCATGGTTGGCGGCTTTTATTTGATGACTGAGCTTACTTACCTCATCGGTTTGCGGCATTTGACTCAACAATGCAGATAGGCTACCTAGCATAGACTTAGGATCGCTTAAAGCGTTTAAATCGTTTAAATCGTTTAAGTCAGAGTCTACTGAAGTGAGGGAATTTTTTAGCGTATTTATATTGTCAGCATTACCACTCGCTGTGCTTGAATTGTTGTGCGAATTCGACATATGAGATGCGACACTCTGAGAAGCTATCCTGTTTTCCAGACTTCTGGATTGCCCCAAAACAAGATTTTTCAGAGCTCCTGCATTGACCCCAGCCATCGATAACCGATTTGCATTCCAACGTTGCAACCAGCTCTGTAATTGGGGTTGCACCAAAGCACGAGAAAAAGCCTCTGGCATTAAAAGCTCAAAAATCACACTCATTTTGGAAGGATCGAACATCAAACTGTTTACTCTTGCGCTCCAATTGGGAAGCACACCTGAGGAGGCCATATTCTGATTAAGAGCAAATCCATTAGCGGTCAATCCATGCGCAGCAGCTAACTCACCAGCACTTGAGCTTGTGCCGAGGTTTTGCGCATTAGACGCTAAATTGGGATTGACGTTGATATTGACGCTGTTATTTGAAGCCGTACTGGAGTTCAAATTGGTGTTGACGTTGGGCGCAAGTGTCCAACCCGCTGTACCTAAACTTGCTCTCAGCTCAACACTTTGACCGTCTTTTAAATCTGCTCCACTCAAGTTGGGAGCTTCTAACTTAAAGGTAGGGGCGCTGGTTTTGAATGTGGGAGCATCTACCTTAAAGGTTGGTGCATCGATTTTGAAGCCCTTCAAAACCAATCTGATGACGTTGTCCGTGACCTCGGCCGTTGCCTGAATAACCTGTCCATCAGTTAGCCCTAAGTCTTGTGCAACCTGAGCGGTAACGCCCATTGTTCGAGGGTCCATTTGGACAACCGGGGGACGGATGTAATTGATGAGAACATTATCTGCACTAAACACATCATCCTCGCTAATGGCAGGGGCCGGGGTTAGGGGTTATAGGCTCAAGGCTATGGGCTGGTTATTTCTCAAGATTAGATTTTGATCGAATTACCACTAAAAGAGGTTTATCATCATCTGTGAACCATCTTAAATTAATTTTTAGTCTTTGCACAGTCTTTGAAATAAAATAGTTACTATAAAGTTATAGCTTAATTACCTAATTTATCAAGGAAACCGAACCCAATTGCGGTGCACATTGGAGCTATCACCACCCAATCCGTTTTCGCCCTTGTACTCACCTCTCTCAGAGCCCTTTGAACCCTTGGGGTTAAGTACTCCGTTTGCAATTTCAGACTCTTCTGGTAAAGTGATGACCGCACCTGCCATCAACACTTTTTGTTCCCCTTTGGTAAACGCACCGCGGTTTTGCTCAGTAATAACGGAGCGTATTGCCTCTACCTTAAGTGCGCTACCTGGATAAAATTTTCTAATCACTTTATCAAGCGTGTCCCCAGGAGCAACGGTGTAAGATCTAGGTGCCATTTCTGCAAAAGCTTGCAGTGGAGTAACAAACGCTGTCGCGCAAAAGCACAATGATATGAGAGGAAGAGTCAATGATTTTAAAAATTGTGATGTTTTCACGATAAATCTCCTAAATATTTTTCTTCAGCGTGCCTGAACAACTGCAACCCACTGCGCATTGCCTGACAAAGGGGGACCTGCAATTTGCTTGAGGTCAGCGTAGTATCCTGAGACTGAGGTGACCTGAGTCATCGCCATTTTATTTAAAGCTGAAGGCTCTAGTACACGATTTGGAATTTTATCTTTGTCGGCAACCACCAATCGGTCTCCAACTTTTAAGCCGCTCATACTGCCACCATTGATTCTGTAGGTGTCAGATTGAATTTTGAGCACTTGGAACTGTGGGGGTGCACAAGCGACCTTGGACTCTAAGGTTTTAATAAATCCCTCAGATACCGCTTGAACCTCCTCCATCACCACAGGGGATAATGGTCTAGGCGTGGTATTTTGAGGATAAGAATCTAAACTGATTTTTTGATCGTAATTTAAAAATACATCAGGCAAAGATTTCTCAGTCACCTCAAAATGCGCATTAAATGTTGGTGCTGTAGATAATGAATCTGAGCTCACTCCAATACTCACCCTAACGCGCCAGGGAATGTATTCCTCCCCCTTACCTACCAAAACTTGTTCATACCGAGTATTTGGCAAAGTCATATCGCCAAAATGAACCAATCTTGATTGATTTCCAGATAACAACAAATTGCGACGCAAATCTTGCATAACCTGATTGGCTCTAAAACGCTCAGATCCTGTCATGTTTGGGGCAAAATTGAACTCTAGCGTCATATGATGCCAAGAGGACAATTTATCTGCAAAAGTAGTTTTAGAACAAGCTGCAGCTTTTAAATTATTTTTAGAGTCAGTTGCTAATTTTGCACTACCCTCACCATGCTCATCGCGTCCATATGCAAGAACCCGAACACCCCGGACCTGCATTCCAGAGGTAAAGGAGTTGCTTTCTTTCAATGCACCGTTCTCATCAATCCAACTGGTTGATTTAACCTCTGTGGGTCCCTCCAGTGCGGCTTGAACTAGAGAGTTTCTTATGGCTTCAAGCCTCTCATCTGCCCCCATCAGCACCTGAGCTTTAAGAGGCATGGAAAATACGACGCCAAGCGCAAGACCAGAAATGCAAAGCTTTGAGGAAATTCCTGAGAAAATGGAACTTAAAGAGGCATTGCAAAAAGCTTGTGGTGTGTTGAGTTTAGACATATGAAGGGCTCTTAAGCAGATAGATTTAAGGAGGACTTTAACTTACTCAATCAAAGCACTTGCATCCTTACATCAAACCTTATTAGCGTGCACGCTGAGCTATTTGGCTCAAGTAAAGAGATCTCAAATCACGGACCACGTTACGGTCTAAAGACATTGTTGCTTCATAAGTATCGTCGCCAACAGGTGTGATACTTACCAACTGAGCGCCGTAGATAACGCCTTCGACGCGGGTGCGAAATGTATCGTTCATAACTGTCATTTCAGCAACGGTCGTTGTCGCATCCAAGTACTGACCATAAACCTGCTCGGTAAGTGATCGGTAGGCATCGAGCTTTGCAGCACGAATCGCAAGAAGTCTTTGCTGTGCAGGATTCTTATTAGACTGAATGCTAATTACAGCATATCCGGTTGCCGTGAAGGACTCTCTTTTCTCCAACATTGGAGAGATCATGTTGGCGGGAGCCTCAGAAGGTGCAGGAGTTGCGCTTGAATTTTGAGCTACAGCACGAGGCGCAACTGGGGCAGCAACTGCTTCAGCGCTGCGTCTTGGTGTTGAGCTGCAACCTGCCAATAGAGCAAGAATAGCGAGACCAGCATAAATTGAGTTGGAAGAGTAAGTTTTCATGTCAAGTTCCTCGTAAGTTAGCGATTGGCGTAACGCCCTTGGCTCAGTGCAAAAATAAACAAAAGTAAAATTGCGTCAGACTATAAATCGACCTGATTTAGATCTTCTTTAAAATTCTTTTGATTTAAGTTGAGAAATTTGACCAAAAAACCCTCCAAATTTAAAAAGTGACATTCGATTTGTATCATTTTCACCTTTAAATTCAATAAATATCTATTATTCTTATTGATCGGCATGACTTCATCGTACACAATGGGGGCTGTACAAAAAATGTACAAATAATGAACAAAACAGCGAACTTTATAGGTAAAAGCGCCAGCGCTCAAACGCTTCGTCAGTTGATCACGACGATGGCTAATTCAAACGCCACTGTGTTAATCACAGGTGAGAGTGGAACTGGTAAAGAGCTTCTGGCTCGCGCACTTCATGACCAATCCCCTAGGGTGGGAGGAAATTTTGTCCCCCTCAATTGCGCTGCTATTCCAAAAGATTTATTGGAAAGTGAGCTCTTCGGTCACAGAAAAGGCTCTTTCACGGGTGCTGTTGCTGACCGAATCGGTCGATTTGAATTTGCGCATGGTGGCTCCATCTTTCTAGATGAAATTGGGGATTTATCCCTTGATATGCAAGTCAAGTTGCTCAGAGTTTTACAAGAACGTACGATTGATCCTATCGGTTCTACAAAGGCAGTTAAAGTAGATGTCCGCGTGATTGCGGCCACTCACCGAGATCTAGAAGCCGAGATCACATCAGGTCGGTTCAGAGAAGATTTGTATTACAGGCTCAACGTATTGCCAATGGTTACCCCCCCTCTTAGGGAAAGACCAGAGGATGTGTCTGAGCTTTTAAGTCACTATGCAAAACTATATGCCCCTAATGATGCTGCGCCTATTCGGTTCAAGCCAGATTTTCTAAAAGCGCTTGAGGCCTACCATTGGCCTGGAAATGTGCGTGAACTTTGTAATGTAGTGGACCGCTTTAGCACCCTCTATACATCTCAAGAGTTAGACCTCAGAGCGATACCCTCTAATTTGTTACCCAAGGGTTTGATATTGATGCAAGCTGAGATGCTTGCTAGCGGACCTGCACCTGCTACTCAGCAAATGACCCCACCGCCTGAGGTCTTGATGGAAATGCAAGACCAACCTGAGCCTGAAGACAACGAAATAGAGAACATCATCATGCTTGCACAGGGCATGCCTCAGTTACCCCCAGAGGGCTTGTCCCTTAAAGACAGACTTGCAGAGATCGAGAAAAATATTATTGAACAAGCTCTGGAGCGTGCTCAGGGTAATGTATCTAAGACTGCTAAATTGCTGAATCTTCAGCGTACAACTCTAATTGAGAAAATAAATAAGTACGAATTAAGGTCGGCGTAAGCATTAATCAACGAACGCCAACTTTGTTTGTCAAATGACCTTAGTCTTTGGGATCCGTGTTTAATACGGTAATGCTCATCCTACGGTTTCTGGGGTCTCGGGGATCCTTGGGATTAAAAGGATCTGTGTCTGAAACACCCTCAATTCGGACGAATCTATCCTCACTGACACCAGATTTAGCAAGGACTTGTCGAGTCGCCTCTGCACGCTCGGCAGATAAAGACCAGTTGTTCTTACCATCTGGGTTTTTAAATGGAACTGCATCGGTATGACCACGAATAGCTAACTTATTAGGCAATGTGGATAAAGACTTTGCAACCTCAGCCACTAAATCTTGCGCCTTACCTTGCATACCGTCACCACCACTTGGGAACATAGCAAAGTCTGCTTTATCAATAATCTCAACACGTAAACCTTCCTTATCTCTGCTCACAGAGACTTGGTCTTTAAGTTGGCTTAGTCTTTTGTTCTCGCCCAGTTTTTGTTTGATTTCTTTTTCTAATTGCTTGAAATTCTTTTCATCTTGTTGCTTGGCGATTTCTTGTTTTTCTTCTTCGGTCAACTCATCCGCTGACGCTTTACCACTGCCAGAGCCGTCCTTGCCAGCTCCGTTTCCAGCCCCTTTGCCGCTGCCTTTGTTAGCTGGGTCTGCCGCTGGATTCTCGTTCTCTTCTCCAGGCTCTGTATCTGGATTGGGGCCGCCCTCTGACCTTGGGGTCAACCGCTCAAGTAAGCCGGTTTGTCTTGCTGCATATGGAAAAGCGTCTGGGTCAATGATAGATCTTCCCCCAAGAACACCGTTTGATCCCGCGAGTTGTCCAAATGGATTTAAGCTGTGCGAGCTGGGTTTGAAGTAATCGGCGATACCCTTTCTTTGGTCAGCGTTTGTAGCACCTAAAAGCCACATCAACAAAAAGAACGCCATCATGGCGGTCATCATGTCTGCAAGAGCAATTTTCCAAGCACCACCGTGAGCACCCCCGTGTCCATCTGCCATCACCTTTTTAATGACAATGACCGGGGCCGCACCCTCCTCAGCTGGTGCTTCAGCAGGAGCCTCAGCCCCAGCTGCTGGCACCTCCTCTTTTGGGGCTTCTTCGGGGTTTGCTACCTCAGTGGCCATGCTTATTTGCCTCTCATACCGTCGAACAATTCGCCGAATGTAGGTTGGTTATGATGGCTGATACAGACCCGGGCTGCCTCAATGACCAGTGGCACAGGGTGACCATGCATCGTACCGATAATGATTTGTTTGACCACTTTATAGATCTCACCCTCTTCTTCAACGATTTGGGCAAGACGTTTACCCATCGGTTCAAAGAGACCGTAAGCCATAAACACCCCTAAGAACGTACCCACCAAAGCGGCACCAATCAAGGCTCCAAGTACAGGTGGGGGTTGGTCAATCGCGCCCATGGTCTTAACGACACCCAAAACGCAGGAAACAATTCCAAGAGCCGGCAGCGCACCAGCCAACGTTAGTACTGCATCTGCACAAGCAGCCTCATTGTGGTGGTGTAATTTAATAGAGGCATCCATCACCTCCTCTACAGCGTAGGGACTTAGGTTACTGGATGATACGACCATCAAACGCACCGTATCACAAATCATGTGCAGTAGGGAATGATCATTAAGTAAGGGTGGGAATTCACCGAAGATTGCACTCGACTCTGGGCTCTCAACGTGGGCTTCAAGAGCGACAGCACCCTCAGCTTTGAGGGTTTTCATAATCTTGGCTACCACCAAAATAATGGCAACGTAGTCGTCCTTTTTGTATCTTGCCCCTTTAAGGGACTTGGCCATTCCACCAAACGCACCTTTTAAGATAGGTGTGCTGTTTCCGGTAATCATACCTGCCAAACCGGCACCGAAAATAATGAAAATCTCCATCGGAGCGGCTTCAATAATTGGCTCCATACTTCCGCCCTCGATGATGTATCCACCGAACACGAAAACGAAGAGAAGAACAATTCCAACTGGTCCCATAGCTAACTCCTAATTATTAAGCTCAACTTTTAACATCTAAAAGCAAGCTTCACCCAATCCTCAATTTATCTCAAAACCACCTATGAATACGTACTTGGAAACTGTTCCTCATCTCTACTTTGTCTTTTAATTCAATAATGAATTGAATTATTTCATCAATTCATCATTGAAGGAGACATGTTCGTTGCAGGTACCAATGTAGGTACTTGTTTCCAAGCTTCACGTATCTCCGTCATGATGCCATAAATTTCGTCCAAAGCGACCAAATCATTGCGAAGATTAATATGAAGCAAACGACGCGTCACATAGTTGTACAAATCATTTAGATTTGTAGCAAGCTCTCCGCCCTTCTCAAAATCAAGCGCGCCTTGAAGTCCAAGAACAATTCTTGTTGCACGGGAAATTGCTTTTCCTTTTTCTGCAACTGAATTGTGTTGGATGTGTCCCTTTGCAGAGGACAAACTCTCAACCAAGCCATCAAACAACATTTGGATCAATTCCACATTGTTTGACTGTGTCACGCCTGTGACATTTTTAACTTGACCGTAACTCTCGATGGCTTTGTGATTAATTCTCATTTGCAGTAACTCCTAGTTTCTCTGGGTGACAACTGCAGAATCGGAACTAGAAAACCGAACTTGAGTGAAAAAGTTCAGTTAACTTCAATTAGCCGTGAAATAAGTCATTCTTTAAGGTTCTTCTCTCCAATGCATTGAAATTCAAACAAAAACAATCGAAAATTTTGGAAAACTGTCAAAGTATTCTAATTTATCGATCTGATTCCTAATTTACTTCATTAAAGGTGGCAAAAGTTTGCCACTTCAAATTTTCCAAATAGTTATCAAGTGCTTTATACCGCTGGCTGAGCAGACTCCATTACCCGTTCGCTTTGAGCTGCCCCGATTGCACTCAAGTTAGGCTGCAACAAAACGTTTTCGCCTGAAGTTGGCTCAGACACAAAGCCAGAAGGACTAGGCACTGAGGTGGATAAGGCGTTAGATGCCGCAATCTCAGAATTTGCAGAAGAAGTCGACAACTCATCATGGGTTGCAATTGATTCCTTCATGGCTGCATTAGAACCAACAGCGTCCAATGTACTTTCAACTGAATTTGAAGATGCAAAGGCCTGGGTCACGCCGGGATTAGGTGCACTAACGACGGGCAGAGACGGCTCAGCGCTCAGCGCTGGGCTTTGCTGTGCAAAGGGCCGCTCAACTCCAATAGGGTGAACCATTAGTGTTCTTGAATAGGGGTCTAAAAGAGAAATCCCGACTCGAGCATAAAGCATTGAAGTAATTTGATCCAAACTTTGTTGAATCCTTAAAACATCTGAATCAGGCTTGCTGTAAAACTCAGAACCTGCTTGGTAAATGCTGCTCAAATGATGAAGGGGCAACCAAGACTCAAGGGCTCCCCTTGGAGTGGGAATCATCCTATTGTTGCTGGGGACACCCAGTGTACCTTCGCGGGCATGGTGATAGCCTTCCATGAATACTTGCTCAATGTGTTGCCTAAGTGCAGGTTCGTAATGGGGCTTAAGATTTTCAACAAGCTTTTTATCAATTCCAGGAATGGGCAAGCCACTCATCGCATCCCATAGGGGTTTGCCGTAGAGCTCACCAAATAAGCCATCGGTATAGGTTTGGGGAGTTTCAGCTTGAGAGAAACTGCTGAAGACAAAGTTGAACTTGTCAATCATATAAAGTAGCAATACAAAGACAAGAAGAACGCCCCATGCAATTATGAGTTGGAAAAACCCGTTCATGCTGCACTCCTACTGACCAACCCCGCTAAGGCTTGTGGTTCAATTTGTAGCGACACCCTTAACTTTTTCACAACCGTTGAGAGGATTTGGCTCACTCTGGACTCTGAGACACCGAGTACTTCACCGATCTCTTTCAAGTTTAATTCTTCAACATAGTAGAGTTGCATGACTAATTGCTCACGCTCTGGTAGCTCCGTAATCGCCTGGGTAACTGCCTCCATAAACTCTGCTTCTTCGTAAATTGCCTCGGGCTGATTCATGGGATCATCGGCCATTCCCATGACCTCCTCCGTTACGACCTCCATGGAGTAGGTCTCAAAAAGTCTAGCTTTACCGCGCTCTTTGTGAAAATCCTCTAAGTCCTTGCCCATGAAATCTGCAATTTCGGCTTGCGAAGGAGCACGACCCAGCTCAGAGGCTAAAGCTCTAACGGTTTCATTGTGAGATTTGTTAAAAGCAACAGCTGATCTAGGCAAAAAGGACAAACGTCTTACCTCATCAAGCATTGCACCTCTGACTCTGCTGTGCGCGAAGTTCTCAAACTCCACCCCTTTTGCAGGATCGTAGGCTCTTGATGCCTCAAGAAGTCCAATCATTCCTACTTGTATAAGCTCATCAAGCTCCATATAAGCTGGCACTCTGGCCTTCAAGTGAAGTGCAACACGTTTGACAAGCCCCAGATGGGAGAGCACAAGCTCTTCACCCTTGGGTCGTCCGGGTTGATACATATAAACTGCGGATTGGTTTCTCATGATTGATTCGGACTGCTTTGAATCAGCCGCTCCATAAAAAACTGTAAACCACCGGTTGCGTGTCCAAGAGGGCGCAGTTGTGTGCTCATCTCGGCCAATCGGCGAAAATCTCTTGCTGCGCCAGTTCCTGGCGCAAATTCCATCACGGTTTGATATTTTTTGTGCGACGCAAGCACCATCTCATCTGCTTCAATGGCAGTTAAATAGTGAACTGATTCACCCAAGAAGCGCACGCACACATCGTTCAGCCTTTGGTAGAGCTTCCACCCTTGGGTTTGGGAATGTACGTTATTGGGTAGCAAATAGATTTCATCAAGTTTGAGCTCTTGGGTCATGACTTTGATGGTTCCGTATGCATCAGCAATTGAAGAGGGATCATCTTGAACCACAACAAAGCGTCTATGACAGGCACTTAAGAATGAAAGTACGGATGGGGAAATACCCGCCGCAACGTCAACTATCAGATAGTCGATGTCGGAGGCAATGTTGCTAAAAGCTTGAACGATACTAGCAGCTTGGATCTGAGAGAGCCCAGCCAGCTCATGAACTCCTGAGGCCCCGGGGATAAGCTTTACGCCTTGACGTGTTGTCAAGATGATCTCTTCCAGAGATTTTTGTCCTGCAAGGAAATGACTTAAATTAAACTCTGCCCTTGCACCCAATGCAATTTGAGCATTTGCAAGACCCAAGTCAGCATCAAACAGCATGACACTGTGACCGCTTTGAGCAAGGGCAACAGCCAAATTAACAGAGATGGTGGTTTTACCCACTCCCCCTTTACCACTGGCTATGCCAATGACTTCTGTGGTTTTATTTTTACTCATGCTTAGACCCTGTCAGTTGAGAGGCCAGGCGAGCTATGCGCGCCATGTCCATCGATTGATGACCATCATCATTTAATGCATCATTGTGACTCAATGACAAGTTGGATAAAGCAAGATTGACCAAATCCTCGGCTTTCACTTGGCGTATCCAGTCCCCTAAACGCTCACCTTTGCTGGCAACACTCACGTTCACATTGCCCTCAGTTAAACATTGAATCAAAGGCCACGGTTGACTAGATTCATCTAACTTACTGATCATTAAACTTTGCCACACAATGCTTGATACACCAAATATTCTGCGCAGTGTGGTGAGGGAGACATCTGCTGGTAACACGCAGTGAAACTGCGCCTCAGCGGATACGGACTGAATTTCCGCGATACGGTCTGACATTTGTACCCCTGGTGTATCGATGAATACTATTTTTTTGTTACTGTGTTCTTCCAATAACAATTTCAAAGTAGCTGGGTTATTTGCTCTAAAACAATCGACTCCAGATTGTGCGCTCAAGAGTTGAGCTTGATTCCAAGCACCAGCTCTTAAATCGCTATAAGAGATTACAGCTATTTGATCACTACCAAGCGTTGCACTGATCTCCTGAGCAAGGCGAGCAATCATTAAAGTTTTACCAGAGCCTGAAGGGCCAGCTATGACGTGCACACCGTCGCTAGGTAATTGAGAGCCCGTTTGGGAATGACCAATCTGAATGGAGGAGCAAAGTTGACGTCTGATCTCTTGAAGTGCCGTCTCAACGTCATCAAAGCTTTGAATACTATCAATCAACAATGCTCTTAAAGCGGCGGGTATGGGTGCCTCATTTAAAGCATTGCGTAGGGGTTGTAGATTTCTTGACAATGGGCTTCCTTGCCACATCGCGAGTTGTTGACTTAATTTAAACTCTTTTCTGAGCGTTGCAAGCTCTTCGCGCACAAGGTCCACGATCTCGCGACCTCTTAGAACTTCGCGCTCGTCCCTCGCCTGCTCACTGAGGTTGTGTTCATCTTTAGAGACAGATTTATTAGCGAAGTTTTGAGTTGTTGTCTTAACTTTTGGTTTATTTGAGACTGGTTTTTTCCAGTTAGCTGGCCTAATAGGACCTACAAACATAGATTTCCCTGCACTATGAGTTGCAGCAACGCTTGGCTGAGCTTTGTTTGCTTTCTCGCTGCCTTGATCCTTACTTGTAGGTCTAGGCGTGCGCTCGATACGTTTGTTTTGTTTGAGGGTTTGTTCAAGAACTTCATCAAAACTTTGCGGCTTTTTGCTGCTCAATTTTTCATGCGCCGGCACAAATATATCGTCGTCATCTGTTTGACCTGGTTTCTTCTTTGTGCTGTAAGTCAAGTCAGAGGGAATGAACTCCTCTTTCACTGCAATCTCAGGCGCAATTGGATCTATATCGACCGCAACAATCAACTCTGTTTGCCCACGTACTTGGCAACTAGAAATAATCAACACCTCACTGCCATACAAGGCCATCGCCTTCTCGTTAGCAGTACGCGTATCTTTTGCAATAATTCTTTTGAGTTCCATGATACTTCTCAGTGATTAATAGTTGATTGGTCAGTTAATGGGTTAATTGTTCTTTTGTACATCCACTGAGTGGACTACTTTGACAGCTTGGTCGTCAGGGATTTCGTTGTATGACAAAACGGTCAAATCGTTGACCCTGTAGCGCACAGCTTTTGAGAGCCAAGAGCGCACGATGGGAGACACCACCAAGACTGCAGGATTTCCGTCGTCTTCCATGGTTCGACATCCATTTCTAAGTGCAACAAACAAGCCCTCTGCAAGACCAGGCTCAAGCACTACGGGTTGACCAGGTTGGCTTTGTTGCAATATGTTGTGAATCATCTGCTCCAGACCAGGGTCTAGAGTCATCACAGATAAACTATTCTTATCGTCAACTAAACTTTGCATAATCATGCGTCCAAGCTTTGGTCTAACGGCAGAGGTGAGTTGATCTGGATCTGTGTTTCTGGGAGCCATTTCGGACAAAGTCTCTGCAATTGAGCGCATATCTCTAATTGATACGCCTTCAAGAAGGAGGTTTTGAAGAACTTTGGTAAACACGCCTAGAGAGATTTTTCCAGGAATTAAGTCCTCAACAATCTTTGGTGACTTGGCGGCTAACTTATCTAACAGTTGTTGAGCCTCATCGTGACTTAGTAAGTCAGAAGCATTTTCACGAAGAACTTTGTTCAAATGCGTTGCAATTGCTGTGCTGGCATCAACGACGGTGTAGCCCAGTGTCCTTGCATGGTCACGTTGTGATGGCTCAATCCAAACGGCCTCTAGACCAAAAGCGGGTTCACGTGTATCGATGCCTTGTAATTTTCCGTAAACTTGACCAGGGTTGATCGCAAGCTCTCTTCCTACCCTGATCTCTCCCTTGCCCCTGACAACGCCTTTTAAGACAATGTTGTAGGTGTCTGGGTTGATATTCAAATCGTCTCGGATCCTGACAGGTTGGATTAAAAAGCCCAACTCTGCTGACAATTTCTTACGTACGCCTTTAACGCGGCTCATCAACTCTCCACCAGTCTCAGGATTAACCAGTGGGATGAGTCCGTAGCCAATCTCTAAACCAATCAAATCAACTTGTTCAACATCATCCCAGCCAAGCTCTTTGGGCGGCTCAACTTTAGTAGCGGCCTGAGTAGCGGCCTCTTCAGTTGCCTCTTGCTCAACCTCACTGCGAATAACCATAAGGCCCATGCCAGCCGTTGCAGCCGCTAAAGTAACAAACATCAAGTGAGGCATACCGGGCACAAGTCCCAGAGCCATCAAAATACCTGAGGATATAAATAAAGCAGCAGGGTTGGAGAACTGGGACTTGGCTTGCTCGGTCATGGACTCTGATGTAGTCACACGCGTCACAATAATCGCAGTTGCAAGGGAGAGTAACAGGGATGGGATTTGAGCAACTAGTCCGTCACCAATAGTCAAAAGAACGTAAAGTCGACCAGCCTCACCTACGGGTAAGTTGTGCTGGAGCACTCCAATTGCCAATCCACCGACCACGTTGATAATCAAAATTAGCAATCCAGCGACCGCATCTCCGCTAACAAACTTAGATGCACCGTCCATAGATCCGAAGAAGTCAGACTCTTGTGACAGAACCTCACGGCGTTTCTTAGCCGTTGCCTGATCAATAACCCCTGCATTCAAGTCAGCATCAATTGACATCTGTTTACCTGGCATCGCATCCAAAGTAAAACGAGCATTGACTTCTGATACACGGCCTGCACCTTTGGTCACCACAATAAAGTTGATGATCATCAAAATCGCAAAAATGATAAATCCAACCACATAGTTACCGCTGATCACAAACTCACCAAATGCTGCAATCACCTTACCAGCGGAGTCATGGCCTTCGTGGCCGTTCACCAAAATAACCCGGCTTGAAGCTACGTTGAGGGCCAATCTCAACATGGTCGCAAATAATAAGACAGATGGGAATGAGGAGAATTCCAAAGGATTTCTAGTACTGATTGCAATCATGATGATTACTAGACTAGAAACAATATTGAAAGTGAAGAAGAAATCCAAAATTATGGATGGCAATGGGATAACCAACATAGCCATAATGAGTAACACCAGCGCAGGAATTCCCAGGCCAGAGTAATCAAATTTCGCTAAGTTCTGTCGGATCGTTGACAGGGATAAGGTTGACATTTCCATTTTTCCAATTTTTTGAATCGTTTAGTATTCTTTTTCTAACGCAAATTTTGCGGTAGTACAACACATAAGCAATCGATGTGCCAGGATACCTAGGTGTATCTATTCAGAACAAAAAGTGTTGGCCAGTTTTAAGGGGCTGATTAATTTAGACAACGTTTGGGGCCGTAAAGCGGCAACAAATTGCCGGTCACGATTTTTGCTTATGTATCTGTAATTCTGTAATTTTTGGAATGCTATAAGCACCATGAGTCTTTCATCTCTATTTAATTTGCCGAGTGCGCCCAATAAGTTATTAACCGATAACTCTAATGGCGCCCAGAATACACCTAACTCCGGGGGTAACTCCCCCAGTTCAGGCGGAGACGCTTTTGCGTCCTACATGGCTCAACAATTAAGCTCAGGTCAATTTGCCAACTGGCAAAATCTGACCAGTGCTTTGGCGAGTCAAAACTCCTTAGCCACTCAAAATAGTGGGTTTGGTCCTCAGCCCAACGGTTTTTCGAACTCGCCTAGCCATAACAGCGCTCAACACTCACATAATAACCAGACGAATTCAAACAGTTCCTCTTCAAGCTCTAGCAACGCAAACGGATCTAATGGTACAAGTGGTACAGAATCTAGCAATAGCTCTACAAATTCAGCTAGTTCCTCGAGCACAAACCAAGCCAGCAATTCATCTAATCATGGAAAATATAGACATTACCTAGGCTCCCCTAATATATTAGGAGACTCTATGGAAGCAGGTTCAACTGAAACTGCTGGATCCTCTAGCGCCTCAACCGGACAAGGAATCCCATATTCCACCAATGCTTGGCTGATGAGTAATGGATCTCAAGGGGCAAATGATAAGGTTGCTGACCCAAGCGTGTCCTCTAAAGACGGAAAGCTTGGGGATGCCAACTCGCAAAACGCTGCGGGTTCACTTCAAAATGGTTTGCCAATTGTTTTACCCTCCATTGGAGCTGCACTCTTGGCTCAACAAAATGCTTTAAAAGGAAAAGACAGCGCAGCTTCCCCAGACTCGCTCAACGGGCATAGCCTTAAAACAGTATCTATCAGTAACAAGATACAGCTTATCACGCCTGCTCAAACGGATACGAGCCCGCAGAGTTTAATTTCATATGCACGTGGTATGGGTTTAAACGACTCTCAAATGCACCAACTCTTCGGAGCTGAGGCAGCTAAACAAGCTGCAGCAGGTGCGGCCTCGTCACAGCCCGCATCTACTGAATCATTAATCAGCACAGGCACTACTCTTCCAAGCACCACAGCAGATACAACAAGCACCTCTGGCTTGGATGCCAACGCCCAGGCTCTTGGAACTTTATCAACAGGAAATACTCCCTCGGACGCAGCTGCCTCCGTTCTCAGTCAAGTCTCCAACCTACAAATTCAAATCAATCAGGCTCCTGGAGCCATAGGTATTCAAAGCCAAGCAACTGCGGCGACTCTAGCTGAGTTAAACACAAAGGTGGCAGTTTCTACCTCCGCAGGAGCTATCAACGGCGCATCAGGCTCCGCCTCAGCAAGCCCCGTTAGCACTTTAGAAGCCCTCTCAGTCATGGAGGCCAGCTTAAGACCCGAGGACGTTGAGGCTCTACAAGCACACTTTGCCAACACAACGCGCAGTACAAATGCACTGGGTGGCTCAGGTAATGAAGGGGCTTCGGGCTCAATTACTTTGGATATGCATACGGCACTTAATTCTTTGAACCCAGAAGCACTGGGTTCCAATTTAGGTGGGTCATCTGAGAATTCAAACAGCGGCACAAATTCAGGTTCATCCTCAAACCCTGATGGCGCTCAAGGCAATAACAACGTCCCAGCCGATATGGCGGGTGCGTATGAGAAGTTGAGTAATAAATTCGCAGCTGAGATTTCAAACAGGCTTCAACAGCAGTTTGCTCAAGGCCAATGGAAGATGAAGTTTGCTCTCAGACCGTCAAGTCTGGGGATTGTAGACATTCAGCTTGAGATGAAGGACGGTAAATTGGCAGCAAATTTCCAGTCCAATAACCCATTGACGCAAAATTTGATTCACACCAATAGCCATCAGCTCCGAAATGCACTTCAAGGTTCAGGAATTGATCAAAGTTCAGTGCAAGTAGGATCTGGTCAAACCAGCGGACAAGGTTCAGGCTCTAGTTCTGGACAAAATTCTGGTGTACCCTACAGCTATCAGAGTAATCCTTCAAGCTCAGTTGCTAAAGTGACTGAAGAAACTCCAATTGCTGACGATACAAAACAAACTGCTTTGTCTAGTAGCAACTCACAACTTGATATTCTTGCCTAAATTATTAGGCTCTAACAGGAGATAAAAATGGCAACAGCCAAACCCGCAGCCCCAGAACCCGAAGCAGGCGCAGAGGAACCGAAGAAGAAAAAACCGATCCTCCTGATCGCAGGCGTTGCAGTGGGATCAATCGTTTTATTGGTTGGCGTTGCTTTTGGTACGCTATTTTTCTCGGGCTATTACGAGAAAAAAGCAGAGCTTGCAGCCATGGATAAATTGGAAGAGTTGGAAGCGGCTGCAACAAAAGCCAAAGACGAAGCTCCCGTGAAGATCAAAAAAGAGGCTCCAGAGGAAACTCGCTTCGAGAAAAACTACTTTCAACTTGATAAGGAGTTGATGACCAACATCACCGACTCAAAGAAAGTCATGGTAGTGCAAATCGCTTTGATGACTCACTATGACAACCGCGTGTTTGATAATGTTAAAAAGCACGAGTTTGCTATAAGATCAGCGATGCTAGATGTGATGCGTCAAACTACAGAAGCTGAAACCAAGAAGCCTGAGTTCAGAAAGGAACTTGCCGCAAAAATCAAAGAAACCATGAATGGTTTACTTGAAGAGTATGAAGATTTCGGTGGTATTGAGGAAGTTTTCTTTACCTCCTTTGTAATGCAATAAGACTTTATGGCAACCAATAGAGCTAACCTTTTATCTCAAGATGAGCTCTCCGCGCTAGCGGAGGGACTCAAAGACGGGAGCCTGGAGACGGATACAGGTTTCAATACGTCTGTGCGCGTTAGAAAGCACGACCTTGCTAGCGAGAACAGCACACTGGGGGTAAATGTCTCATCGATCGACATGATCAATGAGCGGTTCATCCGTATGTTCAGACTGGGTTTGTTAGAGGTCTTAAGGACCACTCCAAGAGTCAACCCCTCAAGAGTTCAGATTCTTAAGTTTGGTGATTACTTAAAAATGTTAAAGCCGCCACTTGCGGTGAATACCATCAGGATTAGTCCATTTAGAGGCTACTCGGTTGTGATCATTGATCCCAACGTTGTATTCAGTTCGCTAGATAGCTTTTTCGGTGGATTTGGCAAAGGTGTTGGCGAGCTCCCACCAGGACGCTTGTTCACACCAACTGAAAACAGAATCATCAACATCATCTTAGAAGTTTTCTTTAAGTCATTAAAGGATGCATGGTCTTCAGTGGTTGATATTGATTGTGAAAAAGTCAGTTCTGAAATCAATCCACAGTTTGCGCAAATTGCAGATGAGAACGACCTCGTCGTGCTCAGCAGATTTGAATCCGACGCCACCTCCTCAGGGGGTAAAGGTTTTATGGATCTGGTGTACCCGTATGCCACCCTAAAGCCCATGCGAGAGCTCCTTAGAAACCGCGTGCAAACGGGTGACGGAGACGAGGAATCCGATAAACAGTGGAGCCAAGACTTGGCTGTTGCAGTGGGAGATGCTTATATTGATATTCAAGTCCTGATGGGCAATCTCAAAACCACTTTGTACCACTTAAAAACCATGAAGGAAGGAGATCTTCTTTTCTTCAAGAAACCCGAACATGCACAACTCATTGCCAAAGGCGTTCCCGCATTTGGTGTCAACATTGGAACCCGGGGCTCCAATGTGGCAGTGCGTGTAGAAGATGTCATAGTCCCTGGAATAGATTAAAACCGGGAAAGCAATATGAACGACACAACAGAAAATCCAAACACAGAAGACGGCGCTGAGGATGCAAAAGACGCAACTGATGCGACTTCTGCAACTCCTACTGGTTCAGAAAAACCCCCTCTGGGTCCCTCGGCTGCTGACTTTGAGATGAGCAACCCAGGTAATATTGACCCTGAGGTTTTACAAAACATATCAGTCTCATTAGCCATTGAGGTCGGACGCACCCAAATCAAAATTAAAGATCTGATGCGACTAACTCAAGGTAGTGTTGTAGAGCTTGACCGCATCGCAGGTGAGCCACTTGACTTACTGGTCAATGACACAGTTGTTGCTCAAGGCGAAGTTGTACTGGTCAACGACCGATACGGCATTCGTTTAACACGAGTTGTGCCGTCTAGTGACCGATTGAAGTCTTTATAAACTCGCTTGCTTTGCAGCTAGTAACCGTATTTGGAATGGTGGACTTACCCGAATATTTGGAATTGGTTTACTTTTATCATCTTAACGGCATTTAATATTTTCGTCTGAATGAAAATACTCACCTGGCCCTTACCTGCCCTCTTGGCTTGGGGAATGTCGTGGGGTTTATTTTCATTACTTTTAAGTTTATTCGGTTCAAACGAATGGGCTCTTTTAGGAGCCACAGTTTTAAGTGTGGTCCTAACCACTCTGGGTACAACACTTTGGAGGCGATTTTTAATCGTCGTTGGATTCCCCTTATCTCAACTCCTTCTTATCCAAGCCTCTTGGACACTCCCACCCCTTGCTTGGTTGGGACTGGTGATTTTGATTGCTCTTGTTTACCCCTTAAATGCATGGAGTGATGCACCTTTATTTCCTACACCGTCTAAGGCGTTGATTGAATTGCCGCTACACATTCAACTCGGCGAGCCGGGTCAACTGGGAGTGGGAGCAAAGATATTAGACGCAGGATGCGGACTTGGAGACGGACTAAAGGCGCTTAGAGGAGCCTATCCAAACTCCAAACTCTTTGGGTTAGAGATGAGTTGGCCTCTTCGGTTTTTTTGTGCACTTCGTTGTCCGTGGGCCAATATAAGACAAGGAAATATTTGGCTAGCCGACTGGTCCTCTTACAACTTGGTTTATATGTTTCAACGCCCCGAGAGCATGCCCAAAGCGGTTGAAAAAGCCGCTGCTGAATTAAAACCTGGCGCTTGGTTAGTCAGCTTAGAATTTGAGGCTAGACTCATCACTCCTGATGCTGTGGTTTGCGGAGCCGACGGTAGACCGGTATGGATGTACCGTGCGCCGTTTAAATTTAATTAAGTTCAAATATTTTTTGACACTCAAAGTATATACAAATTCAACGACAAGATCTCTACTGCTTATATTTGAGCAAAATTTTCGCGCATCCCCCGACTACAGCGAAGCTTAGTCGCGGGTCAAGCGAAAGGAGCCGAAGGCGACATGCGTCACCTACGGAGGCGATTCTTGATCCTGGATATACGCAACGAGCTGCTCGATGCTCGC
>CAIWAO010000148.1 GCA_903910745.1 uncultured Burkholderiales bacterium | reverse complement strand
GTTTAAGGTACAGGTCATGCAGCTTCCAAGTTTTGAGGAATTCCAATCAGATCAACTCTCCAAAGGTTGTAGTGAAGTACTGATACGTGACTGGAGTCCGAATCAAGTAGTGGAGGAGCATTCTCACCCTTTTGCCGCTGATGCTTTAATTGTGGCTGGGGAGATGTGGTTAATGGTGGGGCAAGATTCTCGGCATTTAAAAGTAGGTGACACTTTTCATCTTGAGCCCAATGTTTTGCACAAAGAGATGTACGGAGCAATGGGGGCTACTTACTGGGTAGCCAGAACTAATCACTTGAATTAAAAACTATGAACGCACCACTCACCTCTAAACAACTCAGCACTCAAGAATTGGAGGTGCCAATCGATAACGATGTTGCTCAACTGCTTGCAAAACGTCTTCAAACCGAGACCCGTGCTGAGGTGCTTTGGAGTGTGGCCGATAGGGGAAGGTACTCAACTGACGCCTCCATTTATCAAGTCATGCCTGTTGGAGTGTTCATTCCCAAAACCATGCATGATGTTCAAATTGCACTTGATATTTGTAGAGATTTATCGGTGCCTCTTGTTCCAAGAGGCGGGGGTACAAGCCAATGTGGACAAACTGTCGGGGTTGGGCTTGTCATTGATTACAGTAAGCATTTAAATAATGTCAGCAACCTTGATCTCACAAACGGCACGGTTGAGGTTGAGCCCGGTGTAGTTTTAGACCATTTGAACGCCGAACTCAGGCAGCACGGTGTTTGGTACCCCGTAGATGTTTCAACAAGCGCACAAGCAACCTTGGGCGGGATGGCGGGAAACAATTCCTGCGGTAGTCGAAGCTTAGCCTACGGCAACATGGTGCATAACGTTGAAGGCATGAGTGCACTTCTTAGCTCTGGAGTTAGCTTAGAGCTAGGTTATTTCAATCAAATGTCAGGCAAATCCCTTGAGCTGGGTAAGTACCTGCAAAGCTTGGCCCAAGATCTCAAACCGGAGATTGCGGGGCTATGGCCCAAAGTACTGCGTAGAGTTGCCGGCTACAACTTAGATATATTTGATCCGCAAAGTGAGAGACCTTACAACGCCTCTGGGGAGGTTAATTTAGCTCATCTCTTGGTTGGAAGTGAGGGTACTTTAGCGCTCACAAAATCTTTGAAGTTAAGACTGAGTCAAATCCCCTCTACCAAGGTCTTGGGAGTGGTGAACTTTCCTACTTTTTATTCTGCAATGGACTCGACAAAGCACATTGTCAAAATGGGGGGAGAACTACTAAGTGCGGTTGAGTTGGTTGACAAAACCATGATTGAGTTGAGTTTGCAAAATCCTGCGTTTGCCCCAACCATTCGAACCGCTTTATCTCCTCACATCAACTCCGGCTCACCAGCAGCGGTGTTGTTGGTTGAATTCAGCGGCGCATCTAAGCCTCAACTACTTGAAAAATTAAAAGAGTTGGTTGAGTTGATGGGCGACTTAGGCTTGCCCAATAGCGTCGTTGAGATGGGGGACGCGAGTGCTCAAAAAAACCTTTGGGAGGTTAGGAAAGCTGGTCTCAATATCATGATGAGCTTAAAGGGTGACGGTAAACCGGTTAGCTTTATTGAGGACTGTGCAGTGCCCCTGGAGTCCCTAGCAGAGTACACGAGTGCGCTAACTGAAGTGTTTGCAAAACACGGTACCCACGGTACTTGGTACGCTCACGCCTCAGTAGGTACTTTGCATGTGCGACCCATTTTGGATATGAGAAGGGACGGGGCAATCAAGATGAGAGCCATCGCAGAGGAGGCGTCCGCGCTGGTTGCAAAATACAAAGGTGCCTATAGTGGTGAGCACGGAGACGGGCTTTGTCGGGGAGAGTGGATTGAGTGGCAGTTTGGGCCAAAGATTTACGACGCTTTTAGATCTATCAAGACATATATGGACCCCATTAATTTGCTGAGTCCTGGTCGAATCATTGATCCCCCCAAAATGGACTCACAACAACTTCTTAGGTTTAAAAACACATACAAAGTCATTCCTTTAAAAACTGCTTTGGACTGGAGCGACTGGGATGTACAAAACAATCCCGTAACCGAGGAGGTCTCGGGTCCAGGCACTGGACTTGATCCTGCCAAGGGGTTTGCAAAAGCGGTTGAGATGTGTAACAACAATGGTCACTGCAGAAAGTTCGATGCGGGAACCATGTGCCCAAGTTACAGAGTTACGAAAGATGAGAAGCACTTAACCCGGGGGCGAGCAAACACCTTAAGACTCGCTTTATCTGGACAGCTCGGCCTACCGGGCAATGGACTCTCAAGCAAAGAGGTCAATGAGGCGATGGAGTTGTGTGTGGGGTGTAAGGGTTGTAAGCGGGAGTGCCCAACCGGTGTTGATATGGCTCGTATGAAGATAGAGGCAACATATCACTATAAGAAAGCTAACGGCTACTCTTTAAAAGATTATCTGATTGGTTATTTGCCGAAGTACGCAAACCGAGCAAGTGCTTTTGCTGGCCTACTTAATTTAAGAAATAAAAGTAAATCCATAGCATTTCTCATGCAAACTTTGCTCGGTTTTTCGTCAAAGCGTCAGCTACCTACTTGGTATGCAAAGCATTTCTTTAATTCTCCTCACACGGGTGTAAGCAGGGAGGAACTACTCGGTGCAAAAGATTTAAGCAAGTGCGTTGTTTTATTTGTTGATACCTTTAATGGTTATTTTGAAGGGGGAGGGGAGAACGCCCGCTCAGCGCTTCGCGTTCTTCAAAGCGCAGGTTACACAGTGCATATCTTGAGCCAGGACGGCTGCGCGCTGGGCGAAAATGGTGAAGGGGCTGCCTCCAAACCCCTTTGCTGTGGCAGAACTTACCTATCTGTTGGGATGGTTGAGCAAGCCAAAGCCTCAATGTCTCATTTGCTTGATCATCTCATTGAGTTTGCCAATAGAGGTATTCCAATCGTTGGACTTGAGCCCAGTTGTTTACTTACGCTCAGGGACGAAGCTTTGGTGATGGGCTTGGGCTCCAAAGCCAATACAGTATCAAAAGTAGCCAAACTATTTGAAGAGTTTTTGGCAAATGAGAATGCGCATGGAAAATTAGAGCTACTTAAATCCAAACTTAAAGCTCCAGTGAAGAATCTCAAATTGCATGGTCATTGCCACCAAAAGGCATTTGATGTGATGGACACAGTTTTGGCATCAATTAAATTATTGCCTGGTGCAGATGTTAAGCTAATAGAGAGCAGTTGCTGCGGTATGGCGGGTAGTTTTGGGTACGATAGGGATCACTACGATATATCTATTCAAATGGCTGAGGCAAAACTTCTCCCCGCATTAAGGGCAGACCCCGAGTGTATCGTTGTTGCTGGAGGTACCAGTTGCAGACACCAGATAGAGGATAATTTGCAAAGAGAGGCTTGGCACGTGGCGAAGTTGCTCTCAGAGCACTTGAGCACTTGAGCACTTGAGCCACTAAAGAAATTAAATTTACAACAACCTCAAAAAGTGAAAAGTGGAATCGATTTTTATTTCAGAAAAGCTAATCTATCTTACATACAAGTTGTCTGCATACGTTACGCTTAATTTGTTAGATGACGCGGCTTATTTAGCTATGATGTTTAGCTGATGAAGTCATAAGGTGAGTTACTTTTCAATAGGTCTTCTGATGTTCAGCTCTTTCTCTTTCCAATAGGCAGTGGTTAGTTTGTTGAGCCTTACTGTGCCGCCAGTTGAAGGTGCATGAACAAAACGGTCCTCACCCACGTAGATACCTGCATGAGTTGGCTCATTTAAGGGGCCAAAAATCAATATGTCGCCCGTTCTGATTTGGTCTTTGGGGACCTCATGTCCCCAATTCTTTAGAGATGCGACAGTACGGGGAGATTTAACACCGGTCTGGGAATGATAAACATAACCTATCAAGCCACTGCAATCAAACCCTGAGTCTGGTGTATTACCTCCCCATTTGTAAGGAGTGCCAACCAACCCAAGTGCGTAAAGGGCCAGACCTTGAGCCTTATCTGGACTCAAAGCGTTAGGAGGGTCGCGCGTAACGGGGGAGGAGTAATTTCCAATCGAGCTAGGAGGAGTTGGATAAGAGCTTGGTTTGATTGGCGGGGAGCTACACGCCACAAAAAGACTCAAAACCACTAATAAAGCAGGATAAGCAAAAAGTCTAAACAAACCAATTGAACGCATGTTGTAGTAATAACCCATGGTTGAGAGTTTTGCGAACGTCACTAAGCTGATGGCCTGAATTGTAATCAAGATAGTGGAAAATTCAAAAAGAATATTCGTAAAACAATAATTTGAACACAATCAAATTTGTTATGCCTAGGGAAACACAATAGTGGAAACGCTTACACTGGATGCGAATTAAGTTTAATGAACACGCAAAAGATTTTGTAGACTAGGTGGTGCTGATCCCCTATGCTTACTTTGACTGTTACTTTTGCTTTTGTTTTTACTTAAGCAACCTTTGTATTTAATTACTGAACATTGAGAGGAATTTTATGATTCATTTAAAGAGAATTAAAAAAACAAGTCAAACCTTGTTGAGCGCAGCACTTGGTGTTGTTGCTGCTGTTTCATTTGCAACTGTATCGGGCAGTGCGCTTGCCCAGGCTCAGCCTGGTGCTGCACAGCCTCAGCCCTCAGTTGCCGCAACGGGTAAGACTGAGCTTTTGTGGCTTGGACAGGCTGGTTTTAGAATTAAAACACCTACTGGTAAAGTTATTGTGGTTGATCCATGGCTTACCTCTGGCCCCAAAACCCCTGAGCCTTACAAAACAGACTTATCCGCTTTAGGCAAGGTTGATTTGCTCTTGGTAACCCACGCGCACGTTGATCATTTAGGTGACGCACCTGATATTGCTAAATTGAACGGCACTGTTTTATACGGACCAGCCGACATGGTCACGCCTCTTATTACTCTTGGAGTGATTCCAGCAAACCTTGGCCACCGCTTTAACAAAACTGGATCAGTGAGGCCTCTACCTGGGGTGAAAGTCACAGCTGTTCAAGCTGAGCATTCTTCATTGCTACTTTGGAAAAATCCAGCAACTGGTAAAAATGAGTCCCACCCAGCCGGTGAAGCTATGGGCTACATCATCGAGCTAGAAAACGGATTCAAAATTTGGCACATGGGTGACACAGGTCTTTTCGGGGACATGAAATTCATTGCCGATCGCTACAAACCTGATTTGGTATTGATGCCAATTGGTGGAAACTTCACGATGGACCCAGAGGACGCGGCATACGCATGCAACACATGGATCCATCCCAAGAAGGTCATTCCAATGCACTACAACTCGAACCCTATGACTGCAGGCACATTGGCTGAGTTCCAAGCTGCAATGCGCGGCAGCAGCAGTGAAGTGGTTCCTATGAAAGAAGGCCAGACCCTGAGTTTTTAAACTCTTAATCTGCCGCGAAGTCGCTCTGGTGGGCTTAGTTGGTTAAACTCTGTTAAAGATGTCAAGCCGGGCCCACCAGGCCTTTAATCATGACGGGATAGACGCCAAATAGCGAGTAATGCAGGCCTCCGATCATGATGACCCAAAGGGCAATTCCCGTAGCAATACAGATCAAGGTCATAGCTCCAGAATAATGAGGAGCCGTGGTTTTACTCTCTGAGTTCAGTGAGTTTGTAGCTTCAATTAGGGCTTTCTTGTCTCTTTTTCTGGCAGCTCTAAAGTTAAGTACCGACCATATCAAAAAGCTTGCAAATAAAACAATATTGGCCCCTTGGCCGTTCGCAAGTAAGTGGGCTAAAGCCCAAACTTTCACACTAAGAATCATCGGATGTTTTAATTTTCCTTTTATGTGATTATTAGGAATATATGTAGATACAAGCAATATACAAACAAAAAGCATCAATACCAGGGTGATGTGTTTGGTAAACAATGGAGGACTCCAGCCCCAGTCCATGCTCGCTAAGGCATCGGGATATCCAGTTACGATGCATACAAAGCCAGCTAAAGATATTAAGCTGTACACGCCTTTGAAGCCATTTATGCCGAGTTGGTCAATTAATCTTAATCGTATATTTGGTGAGATCATATTTAGGGAATGCGTTCCAATAAATATAACGAGACCCAAGATCATCAGTTCCATAGTTTTTGACCTAACAATTTAAGATAAAGGTTGAGTATTTAATTACACATAAATTCTATTTATTGTAGTAATTATAGGCTAATGTTTTATATTATTGCTTGTACTGGCAAATCAAACAAAAAGTATTGATTTAGCATTATCGTTAAAATAGAAGTTTGAAATATTTGATACTTTGGTAAACCTATTGCAAACAAAATCAGACCTTGTCCAACGCAGTTTAAATAGTGTTTGGCATCCTTGCACGCAGATGCAACACCATGAGAGCACCCCATTAATTGGGGTAACGAGGGGTGAGGGTGCCTGGTTGTACGGCGTTCATGGTGAAAGGTATCTGGACACCATCAGCTCTTGGTGGGTAAACTTATTTGGGCACGCTAACCCTCGGATCAACTTTGCCGTTAAATCTCAACTCGATTTGATTGAGCATGCGATGCTGGCCGGATTTACGCACAAAGGCGTAGTTGAGTTATCTGAGCGGTTGTCTGATTTGACGAATAACGTTTTGGGTCATGTCTTTTACGCATCTGATGGAGCCTCCGCCGTTGAGATTGCTTTAAAGATGAGTTTTCATTATTGGAAAAATGTGGGCAAACCCAATAAGCAAGAGTTTATTTGCTTAAAAGGTGGATACCACGGCGAAACTATCGGAGCGCTCTCAGTCACTGATGTGCCCATTTTTAAAAGCGCGTATGCAGAGTTAATTAAAGGAACGCATGTCGTGTCATCGCCAGATTTTAGGAGTGCAGCGCAAAACTCTCATATTGCTGTATCAGGTAAAGATTTAAATTCAAAACTTGCCAGTCATCAAGCCCATATTGAAACGCCGCAGCAAGTAGCTGAGCGTGCAGCAGCAGAGGTTGAGGAGTTACTCAAAGAGAGATCAGAATTTATCAGCGCAATCATTTTGGAGCCCCTTGTACAGTGTGCAGGAGGCATGGCTATGCATCATCCTGTTTATTTGGCTCGAATCAGAGAGCTCTGCGATATGTATAGCGTGCATTTAATCGCGGACGAGATCGCAGTGGGATGCGGGAGAACTGGAACTTTTTTTGCGATGCAAAGTGCAAAGTGTTGGCCTGACTTTATGTGTTTATCAAAAGGGATAAGCGGGGGATATTTGCCTTTGTCCTTGGTGATGACCAAGGACTCTATTTACAGGGCCTTTTACGACGCTCAAATTACAAAAGCCTTTTTGCACTCTCACTCTTACACAGGAAACCCTTTAGCATGTAGCGCAGCGCTTGCAACGCTGGACATCTTTCGCGATGATCAAGTCTTGGTCTCAAATTTAACCCTATCTAGCAAAATATCAAAGGCCTTGTCACCACTTAAAGAGGATGCAAGAGTTAAGCACTTTCGCAACCAAGGTATGATCTGGGCTTTCGATGCAGTCATAGAAGACTCAACCCTAGGGGGCAGTTTTGCAAGAAGGTTTTTTGCTAAAGCACTGGAGTGTGAACTCCTCGTTCGACCTATTGGCAATACAGTTTATCTGATGCCGCCCTACATACTCAGCGATACAGATGTTAGCTTGATGGCTGAGCGACTTCAAATTGTTTTTGATGAAGTAATGGTCTAACGATGTGACCCCTTAGGCACTCCTGATACGTATGAATTTAAACTTTATTGCTGCAAAACTTCAGAACCTAAAAGACAATGGGCTTTACAGAACAAGAGTACAAGCAGACTCCGGGTGTAAGCCTCTAGTTGAGACCAAAGGGCGAACACGACTTGCATTTAACAGTAATGATTATTTAGGACTAGCAAGTGACCCAAGGGTGATTGAGGCCTTTAAAGAAGGGGTCAGTCTTTACGGAGTTGGCAGCGGAGCCTCCCACCTGATCAGCGGTCACGGCAAAGCACATGCCTTGTTAGAGGAGAGGTTATCTCAACTCATGTCCCCTATGATCCCCAACGCTGCAGCGCTTTATTTCTGCTCAGGTTACATGGCCAACCTCGCGGTTGTGACCTCTTTGGTTTCGGGAGCTGAAGAGGGAGTGACTATCTTCTCTGAAGAGCTAAATCATGCATCCATCATTGATGCAATTCGGCTTTGCAAAGCCCCCTTTGTTGTTTACCCTCACTGTGACACCCAAGCGCTTGGACAAATGCTTAGAGAGTCAAAATCAAAGACCAAGTTGGTGCTAACCGACGGGGTATTTAGTATGGACGGAGACATCGCACCTCTTTTAAAGCTCGTTGCAATGTGTGAGCGCGAGGGCGCCTGGTTGGTCGTGGACGATGCGCACGGATTTGGAGTGCTAGGTCAACATGGGCTTGGTGCTTTAGAGCATTTTGGTATTTCTTCAAGTCATGTTATCTATATGGGAACTTTGGGTAAAGCCGCCGGTGTGTGTGGAGCGTTCGTATCAGCTCATGCTACTATGATTGATTGGATGATTCAGCGTGCAAGGCCCTACATTTATACCACTGCAGCTCCTCCTGCTTGCGCACATGCGTTGTTAAAAAGTGTTGATTTAATCACTGGATCCGAGGGGGCAAAGAGGCGTGAGCATCTGCACAATTTATTGGATCAATTCAAGCAACAGATATCAAGCAGTCAACACTTTCAATATAAACTCTTAGAGTCCGATACCCCAATTCAGCCTCTTGTGATCGGAAGCAATGAGGATGTTTTAAATGCATCCAAGTCACTCTTGGCAGACGGGGTGTGGGTCAGTGCTATAAGAGCGCCAACTGTGCCTGTGGGCACCGCTCGGTTGAGGCTAACCCTTTCAGCCTCACACACCGCAGACCAAGTAGATCAATTGACTCGAGCTTTAAAAAGGCTTTAATTATGTCAACGCATTTATTTGACGCTCCTTTTTCTTGCTTTGTAACGGGCACGGATACAGAGATTGGTAAAACACTTATCTCAAGTGCAGTTGTGCATCTACAAGCCCAAAAGGGTTTTAAAGTCGCTGGGATGAAGCCCGTGGCAGCTGGGGCCGTATATCAAGAACACCCCGATAAGAGATGGTTCAATGAGGATGTGCACAGTTTAATGAATGCATCTTCCGTGGATCTACCTCAAGATACGGTATGTCCGTATTTGTTCAAAACACCGGTCGCGCCTCACCTCGCAGCTGAACAAGAGGGCGTTAATATAGATCCTAATGTTATTCTTCAGGCTTATGAGAAACTGAGGAGCCTTACGCAAGCAGTCGTTGTTGAAGGCGTTGGCGGATTTAGAGTTCCATTGACCCGTACTTTTGATACTGCAGATCTAGCGAGCATGCTTGAGCTACCGGTCATCTTAGTGGTCGGTATGCGCTTAGGTTGTATCAATCATGCACTGTTAAGTGCTGAGTCCATACGTGCCAGGGGACTTAATTTAGTGGGGTGGGTGGCCAATTCTATGGGGCAGCCTATGAACAAATTAGAGGAGAACATCCAGGCAATTGATCAAAGAATAGGAGCCAAAAAGTTGGCTTATGTGCCTTATTTAAGAAACGCTAGCGCTGAGGCTGCTGCGCCTTATTTCGGGCATCCAGATTTGAGTGTGTTGCCAGGTGATTTTTAGACAACTGTAATTTTTAATAAATCTACTTGCTGATATCAAGAATTTAATAGCTTGGGAGTCTTCACCCATTAAAAAAGCGCCTGAGAGTGAACTCAGGCGCTTTAGGGGTTGAACTAAACTAAATTAAATAATCTTTAGATTAGAAAAACGCGTACAACAAACCAATGTTGATTGTTTGTGCGGTTTGACCAGTAGCGATTGTAGCGATTGAACCTGTACCTGTTGAACCTGGAACTATTTGAGCCGAACCAGAGTTTCCGTTGTTGTACTGGCTTGGAACGTAAGATACGAAATCGTAGTTACCTTTGTATGCAGGAGTAGCGGCTCCAGAAGCGTTTTTAACGCTAGCAACTTGTCCGTAAGCCTTCAAACCTTTGAACATTTCGTACTGGACACCAAGT
>CAIWAO010000147.1 GCA_903910745.1 uncultured Burkholderiales bacterium | reverse complement strand
GGGCTACGAATTTGAGGAAATTTTTCCTCAATGGCTTTTGTTATTTCCTTCGCATCGTCAACACTTAGTGTAGTTTGGGTGACTACAGCTAATTTTTGGGTACTTGGAAAGTTTAGTAATTTCACATCTTCAACGCCTTCCACAAGGTGTATCCCGCTTTCCAACTGCCCCATGGTGCCTTCTACTTCTGGGTGCCCTTTGTGTCCAATCATAATGAACTCATACCCCTCCTTGTGCAATTTGGCAACTTCAACATGGACTTTGGTAACAAGTGGACAAGTGGCATCAAAGACTCTGAAGCCCCGGTTTGCAGCCTCAATTTCTACCTCTTTTGGAACTCCGTGCGCACTAAATACCAATGTTGCACCTGGAGGAACATCTGAAAGTGACTCTATAAAAATAGCTCCTCTTGAGCGAAGATCAGCTACGACATGGGTGTTGTGTACTATTTCATGACGAACGTAAATAGGCGACCCAAACTTTTGAAGTGCTTTTTCAACAATCTCAATAGCTCTATCTACTCCCGCGCAAAACCCCCTAGGTTCAGCCAAAATAATTTCTTCTGGTCCATGCATATTCATATCGGCGGAGTCATTGGCTAGGGTAAGTTGAGATTCAGGTTTAAGTTTATGTTCAGTAATTGCCAGGGTCATTTTTAATATTATTAAAATTAATTTTATTCAATCAAAGGGCTACAAGATACCGATGATGTGAACCTCAAAAGATAGTTCTTGATCCACCAACGGGTGGTTGAAGTCGAATAAAACTTGCTCTGGCTTAACTGCTTTAACGACACCTGCATAAGTGCCCTGTCCATTTGGAGCCGGAAACTCTACCACTTCACCGACCTGATAAGTCTCGCCTGGCGTACCCATTTTAGAGAGTAGGTCCTTACTTACCCATTGAACCATATCGGGATTATGACTCCCAAATGCCTCGCCTTTTGAGAGAGAAAAAATAGCTTTTTGTCCCTCAGTCATCCCAATCAAACATTGTTCCATCGAAGGCGAGAGTTCACCCGTTCCGATTGACAAAGTTGCTGGCTTTTCGTTAAAAGTATTGATCACATCCCCACTAGGCCCACTCAGCCTGTAATGGAGCGTTAAAAATGAGTCCAAACCAACAATGGGCAAGGTGGCTAAAGTGGCTTTTGGGGGTTGGGTGTTGTTAGAAATCGAATTCATATGTGAACAGTTGTAACTGCGCATTGTAAAACTATTAGTTTGTTCGCTCCCGCATGTGACCACTCGCAGACTAGCAATAGGCACAAAATGAAAACAAATTAGCACTGGTCATGTGAAAACGGGTTAAAAATTTTTAATCAAGGCTCAAATGACACTTTTTTTGATGACGCTTTTTTAAATTCAGGTCAACTAAGCCCAGTTTCAGAGCCCAATGAAGCCCCAAAGGTTGCGATTTGGCAACACCTAATTGACAGAATCTATAAACCAGGTAATATCAATCCCCCTGCTGCGGATTTAAAAAATTTTTGATTTAAATCAGGCACTTGCAGATGAAACTTATTAATTGAGGTTAATTGAATGACATTCAAAATTTTGGTGACCAGTCAGAAAGGTGGAGTTGGTAAAAGCACTTTGTCGGCAAACCTTGTTGCGTATTTCAGCAGACAAATGCAACTCAAAACTACATTGATTGACTGGGACCCGCATGGTTCTTCTAGCAACTGGTTGTTGCACGCACCCAATGTTGGTGTTGTAGTTCAGCATTTGAGTTTGCCGGTTGATCAAGGCGGTAACCGTCCCATTTTTGAAGCCAGACTTCAACTGAGAAATGCAACAAAAACAAGTGATATTGTTTTATGCGATTTGACCTGGTCAGACTCACTTGCGGCCGAGTTGATGTTTGAATTTGATATGGTTTTAGTCCCAACCTCAGTTTCTGAAATTGAATTGGGAGCAACATCAGGCTTCTTAAGTCGAAACCGATGGGTATTTGACTCATTTGCCGCACGCAGGCCTATGCTTTTAGTGTGCCCTACACGCGTATTGCCGGAACAATTGGCATCTAACATTTTCACAAAACAAAGATTCCCGGTAAGTTTTATGCTTGCACCACCAGTCCAGGAGTCACAAACAGCTAGGGACCTTTATGAACGAGGTTTCTTGATGGACTCAGAGGACGTTTGCGGTTTCTCGTTCCTTCAGTTCGCTCAAGCCGTTTGTGCAGCTCGAGAGATGCGAATGGCACAGTCACAAAACAATACACAACAAAAGGTTGTATCACAATCGCCTGCTACAGCATCTAGCTCTAGCTCCGAACGATTTGCAACAAGCACTGCGCCAAGACCCAATGTTTTAGATGGACTCGTTGGATCTGCACAGTACTCGATCTTGGGCAGACACAGACAACGCAAATTGGCTGAGACCCAAAAAGTTGAGTCGCATCACGTGCAACCAAAAAATCCAGTATTGAATACTGCAAAAACTCAAAATGAAGCCAATAAAACGGTTGATACGTCTAGGAGTCTATCTTCGCTAGGCATTCCTGAGTTCATCAGACGAATTTCTCGCAACACAACTTCTGCAAAACTATAACCCCAGTCAATGAGGCTTACCATGGCAGAAGATAAATTCCTAGCTTTTAAAGGTCTAAAGCAATACGATCCCGACTCAGGTTGGGCTAGTGTAGACTCTAACGCATCAAACTCTGAGCATAGGGAAGACATGCAGCAATCGTATCAAAGTGACCAAGAAGAACGAGTGCATGATTTGTACATTGATCCCGATTTCGAACAAGATTTCAATGATTTGTCTCTGTCCTCCCACAGCAATTACCAACAGAGCACAACCAACTCGTCCAATGACAGAGGCCATCATTCTTTTAATGAATACCCTCACCCCAGGGATTCTGAGATCAACGCTCGTGCGAATCGTTCATTTAAAGATAATACCCAAGATGAACTCAACTTATCAGATCCACTTTTATCAGAATTATTTGAACAACTCAATCAGCCCCCACAAGATGAGCTGACCCAGAATTGGAAAATAATTGCTACGAGTGTAAATATTTTGACTCAAAGAATGGCGCAAAGAAAAGACCTACAAGAGCGTCTGCGCAAACTAGACTCAGAGCTGGAGATTCTAAGATCTAGCATATTGCAAGATTTAGAGGATATTCAAAAAGCGGCTGATCAGCAACTCTCAATGGCTCGTTTAAGAGCTGAGGTGTCCACTCTAGCTCAGGCAAGGTTGGCTGCAAGGTTGAGAAGAAATAATATTTGATTGAAAAAATTTCTATCCCTCGGAAATAATGTTTTAGTCATTCTTAGCCAATTTCGGCCTAGAAAATCCAATATTAACCAAGCTACCCCAATCTAAACGGCACTTGATACAGCGCCAATTTTTTAGTAATTACCCTTTTGCCCCTCTACTTTCATTAAAAGTAGCCTGTATATATGATATCTTGCAGGACTAATGCATCAATGAGAAATACCTAAGAATTCAAAAATGGATGATCATGTGAAATGCTTAATCCATGCATTTTTCGTCATTTTTAAATCAATTTTTTTCACTTTAAACACAGAGAACCTACCTTATGTTTGATCGATTGAACTCAGTATTTCCAATTCGGTACAGCACTTTTTTTATTGCACTTACAGGTCTTTGCTTATCTCTAATTTACTTTTTAGTCACAAAACAGGGTTTTTTAGAGCTTTTTATATTTGCCGTCTTAACCGGTGTTGGTGTTTACGATTTACTTCAAGAGCGTCACTCAATACTTAGAAACTATCCTATTTTGGGTCATATAAGATTTATGCTCGAATTCATTCGACCTGAGATAAGACAATATTTTGTAGAAAGTGAAACTGACGCAGCGCCATTTTCTAGAGCGCAGAGAAGTTTGGTTTACTCCCGTGCAAAGGGAGAGTCAGACAAACACCCTTTTGGAACTGATTTAGATGTCAAGGCTACTGGCTATGAATGGATCACTCACTCCATTACACCGTCCAGCATAGAGTCTCATGACTTTAGAATACAAGTTGGTGGAGAAAATTGTAAAGCCCCATATTCACTTAGTCTTTTTAATATATCTGCAATGAGTTTTGGTGCGTTAAGTGCAAATGCTATATTGGCACTTAACAAAGGCGCAAAACTAGGGGGATTTGCTCACGATACAGGTGAAGGATCCATATCTACACATCACCGTGTTCACGGCGGTGACATTATCTGGGAAGTCGCATCTGGTTACTTTGGATGCAGGGACGAGAGCGGACACTTCAGCCCAGAACACTTTAAACAAAATGCGCTTGATCCTCAAATCAAAATGATTGAGATCAAACTGAGTCAAGGGGCAAAACCTGGACACGGGGGTGTTTTGCCAGGTCCAAAAGTAACAGCCGAGATAGCTCAGGCCAGAGGGGTACCACAGGGTGTTGACTGCGTTTCACCTTCAACACATTCAAAATTCTCAACTCCTCTAGAGTTGTTGGCATTTGTAGCTGAGCTACGTGAGCTCTCTCAGGGCAAGCCTGTCGGAATTAAACTCTGTATTGGTCACCCCTGGGAATGGTTTGCAATCGTCAAAGCCATGCAAGAATCAAAGATACTACCGGACTTTATCGTAGTTGACGGGGGCGAAGGCGGGACGGGAGCGGCGCCGCTAGAGTTTTCAGATCATATCGGTATGCCCCTTCAAGAGGGGCTTAGAGTTGTGCACAACTCGCTCGTTGGAGCTGGCTTGAGAGAGAAAATTAAAATTGGAGCAAGTGGCAAAATCATCAGTGGCTTTGATGTAGCCCGTGCTATTGCTATGGGGGCAGATTGGTGTAACAGTGCTCGTGGATTTATGTTTGCAATTGGATGCATTCAAGCCCAAACTTGCCACACTGGTAACTGTCCAACCGGGGTCGCAACCCAAGACCCTATTAGACAAATTGCTCTGGTCGTTCCAAGCAAAGCCGAACGTGTCCAAGGATTTCATAAGCATACTTTAGAGGCATTTAAGGAGATACTGGAGGCAACTGGACTGCATTCTCCGAAAGATCTTAATCTTCACCACTTCACTAGAAGAGTTAGTGAGTTTGAGACTCGATCTTTGTCTAGTTTGTTCCCTGAAATAGAAAAGAACGCACTAACGCCTGAGGTTTTTGACAAATCAAGCAGTGCTGGGGATACGAACGCAGCTCAATCTAAACCGTTGCCCACCCTGTATGCGACCTACTGGCCCTTATCTGAGGCTAAGAGTTTCAACTTGAAGTTGGCTTAATGTTAATGCAATTAATGCAATTAATGCAACTAAAAAATCTTAGTTTTCTGCAACCGCACCGGGCCTTGGATAAACGACCATTGTGTCCTTGCGTTGCTGTGCCACTTCAGTTACTGACTTAGATTCCTTGGACTCTCTAAGTTCCCTAGCTTGACGTAACTCAGCTGCTTCGCGGGGGTTCTTGGCTTTTAGGTCCTTTGTTTGACCGGCTTCAGCAACCCTCTCAGGAGATTTTTCTACTTTCTTCTCAGAAGATTTCTCTGTTGTTTTCTCTGTAAATTTATCACCTCGTTTTAAAGAGGAGTCTGCGACTTTTTCTTTGTCATCCGTTTTTAACTTTGCAGTTACCGGCTCTTTATTTTCCTTAGTATGCTCTTTTTTCTCTGAGTCTTCATGCGCAGTCTTTACCTTCTCAGATTCCCTACTAGGTACAGGCTCTTTTGATTCTTTAACTGCAACCATAGCACCTGACTTGGGTTGTAAGCCTTGAGGGGTTTTAGCAAACTCTGACTTCTCGGATCTATCAAATTTATCAGTTTGCTCTAGTTTCGCTCCAGGCTTGGGCTCTTGGCGTGGAGATGAAGGAACAGGCGCTGGGGCAGACTTAGATTCAGATTTAACCTCAGATTTAGGCTCTGCCTTTTCATGGCCCTTAGAGTTGGCAGCCTCTAACTCTTTCTTGAGTTTTTGAATATCTGCAGCGCCAGAGGGCTGAGCAGGTCGATTCGAGAGACTTTGAACTTTGGCGTCAAGCGTTTGAATTTGTTTTTCAAGCGCTTGGAGTTTGGCTTCTAATGATTTAGAGGACTGATCGGCAACTTGATTGGGTATGGTGGCCATTTGTTTGTTGATATCTTCAAACTTACCCTCTAACTTACCTTGGTTTTGATTCATTTCCTCAAGCTTTTCCGTCAATTCGTTCATAGAACGACTGGCTTGAGTGAACGCACCAACGGTTGCGTCAAGTTCTACAATTCTTTTAGCTACAGCCAAAGACATAGCATCTAGCTCACCAATATTGAGTTGCATTTTTGTTGAGATAGCAAAGAAAGTACCGAGCCCAATCAACAAGAAGAACAACATACCGCCCAACATGAGGCGAGAATTTCGGATATTTGTTTTATGGTCCTCACTCACACTCTCCATGACCAATCTCATATCGTGGGAGACATCTGCAGCCACTGAGGCAGAACGTGTGGAGACCTCAGCAGAGCTGAGCACAACATCAGTCAACTGCTCAAGTTGCTTTGCAACTTCAACAGAGTTCAGAGCCTGGTTTTGAAGGTCATCAAGGCCCGAGGCAAGTTCTTGGGTCTCATTACCCTCGTCTGTATTCTCCTCCCCCTGTGAGAGCTCACTTTCATCAAACTCCTCATAGGTGTCGCCATCATGCTGCACTGCTGGAACGTTTGTAGCAGGCACGAATCCATCACTTCCAGCGGTATTTTCTCCGTCTTGGTCGTTTGGTGTGTTTTTATCTTGTGCCATCATGCTTCCTTGTCTTTGCCAAGTGAATTAGAGTTAACAGTTATGAATTAATCAAAATTCATCCAACTTTTTATTTAACGATTTCACTTGGTCATTAATTGCTGCAACGCGCCCTCTAAAGGCCTCAGCCCAAGTATCGGAGGCACTCGGGACTTCTTGAGCATGAGGGGCACTACCAGGGGAATTAGATGCAGATTTACTTGGTTTTTTTACTAATTTTTTTGCTACAGGTCGACCTTGACCCGAATTACTTTGAGGAACACTACTAGGATTACCTCCTTGATCTGGCTGATCTTTCCTGTCTGAATATCCAGTTTGAAGAATACGTCCGCGTGCACTTAGATCACTGGGGTGTTCGCCCCGCCCCGCTCCATTTGATTTTGCACCTAGGGTTGAATGATCAGAGTTATCACTCTCATCATGCTCATTAGGAAGCGGTTCGCGGTGGGTACCAACTCCTGCGCTCTCAACCTCAGCTACGTTATCTGAATGTGTGTCGGTTGGAATTTGCGCAAGATTATTCTCCAAGCCCGGGTTTGGGATAGCGCTTAAATTATGATCTACATCTCCCTTCTCTAGTCCACTTAAATGTGACTGAAGCGAGTCTTTTGGAGCCCCGTGATGATGAGAGGACTTTGCCTCATCTTCTAAGGATTGACTGTAAGACCCATGGGTTGGATCCTCAAGGGCCTGTTTGTTGTGTTTTAAGCCATCGCTGTCGATTTGGGCTAAGTTATCTTTCAAGCCGTTATTTGGCAGCTCTTGCTCGTTGGTTTTACTGTGTTCTTTTGCTATACCTGTGTTAGATTTTTCTGGGTTTTGAGTGTGAGGTAATGCTGCATGGTTCGTACTGTTTTTCTCGGCATCGATATCTGCAACATTATCTAAGAGCGAATCATTACCCACGGTTTGTTGATTATTCAGTTGGTTATCATTGCCTACAGACTGCGAGTTCTTGCCCCAACCAGAGTCCTCAAGCGCGGCCTGATTATTACCCTTCTGGGATTGTGTTGGCAAAGCTGCATTGTTTTTATTCGGGGAAGAGTTCCCAGGCATTTTGGCCAAAGAATCACGAACTGCATCTAGATCTACATTTTCTTGATGTTTTTGAAGTGCTTGACTTTGAACGGCTGCAAAGTTATCCGTTAACCCGTCATCCTCGCCAAGAAGGGATTGATTTTTCTTAGAGTGATCATCTTTAACGGATTGATTATTATCTGCACCTGGGATTGAACCGGGGACAGCGGCCATTGATTTATCCAAAGAGGCATCCCCGACTGCGGCCCTGTTGTCAGTTTTCTTGTCGGCAGTATCTTTGATTGACTGTCTGTTGTTTGAAGATTTATCCCCGTCGATAGTTGCTCGGTTAGCCCCCGATGCACCCATATCTTGGATATTTTGCAAATTATCTTTGTTAGCTCCAGTGCTGGCAAAACCAGTAGATTGAGCTGAATTCTCTTGTTCTGCCAATAATTGCGCATTGGTTGGGGCAACACCTGCTTTTGCTAGCCTAGCACTTGCTGCTTTTAAAGCGTCTAGTGCTGCCGCCCCACGAGGGCGGGGCCTGGAGGAGATATCTACAGGTAAAGTTACTTTGTTTTCCCCGCCACCCTTATCGCCACTGAGCTCTTGGATATTAGTTCCTAAAGCTTCGTCGCTTGTGACAGTTGCTTTGGAGTCTTTTAGAGCCTGACCGTGTTCGATATTTTGTAAATTGGGGACAATTGAGGTATCAACTGGTAAGTTCGTGGTACCTGTAGATGATCCCTTTGCTTGAACGACTTGATCATCCAAGGTATGGTTTATTTGATCTACATCAGCTTTTAATTTGGCAATTTTTTCAGCCGCACTGAGCACCTGCGCGCCCTCAACAAATAGATTGGTAGCGGACTCATGAGCTTGAGCATCTTCAAATTGGAATTGTTTGCTAAAGATTTGCTCATCTTGCTCGTGCGCAGCAACCCCCTCCTCAATATTAAAGCCTTCCTCTAAGTGAGCAGAGCGTGCTTTTGCATTCTTCGACCCTTTTTCGATCGTGACAGAATGGTGTGAACTTCTAATAATATTGTCATCACTCATTAAAAACCTCCGTGTTATAGAGTCGACTCTAAAGCGCGAATATTAAGGAAAGTTTAAAAAAAAGTGTATTAATCTTCGAATTGGTTTTTGAGAGACTTTGCTGATCTTATCCATGATTTGGACATAATTGGGTGTTTGCGAACCTCAGCGTCTGCTTCCTGTCGGCTCGAATAAGGCCCAGTCACCACTATATAGTAAGGGGCCGCGTCCCTACGTTTGGTATACATGATCCGGGCATCCCGGTAAAAAGGGGAACTTTGCTGGAAAGAACTTGCTTCCTCCGCCGTGTCCAAAGCGGCGTGCTGCATCACCCACCCATCCTCAGGGAGTTGTTGTACCCAACGCTGATCTTCCGGTCTTGGTTTAAAGCCGCTAGCGCTCTCAGATGAAGATTTGGGCTTGCTTTCCTCGGTTTTTTCTGGTTTAGGAGCCAATTTGGGTAAGGTTTCTGACTCCCTAGCACTAGGAGTAGGCTTTGTTGATTGAGGTTTACTTTCTTTGGCATCCCGAGCCTCATTAACTTCTTTGGGTTTAGTTTGACTTGGGGCCGGGTTGGTTGTTTTAGCAGGAACTGCAGGTGTCCCCGCAGTTTGAGCCGTTTGAATACCTTGAGCTGAGGGCACTTGCTTACCCTCTTCTCGAGGTAATGGCTTGGAATCAGACTTAAGTGAAGCCTTCTGATCTAATTTAGAGTCAGATTTAGCGTCGGCTTTTAGATCAGTTTTGACATCAGTTTTAGACTCTGACTTAAATTCGGGCTTAGCTTGGAGCTTGGTATCTGGCTTGGTATCAGTCTTGTTTTCTGGCTTAGCTTCAATCTTGGTTTCAACTTTACCTTCGGGCCTGTTTTGTGGTTTAGAGTCCAAGTTAACCGCATTAGTAGGTTTTGTGTCTGCAGTAGTCTTAACAGGATTATTAACCGTATTTTGAGCGACCGTGGTAGGAGGAGTGAGTATGACCTCTTTGTTTGGAATCAATGAGTCATCCGCTTTGACGGGTACCTTTGTCGACGAAGACATTCCAACCGATGAGGGATTTGCAGGTGCAGCAGAATTAGGAACGGAGTTAGGAGTTGGATTACTGGCTGGATTACTGGCTGGATTACTAGCTGGGTTAAGGGCTGGATTAACGGCGGCGCCTACAACGCCAGTTGGTACACCGTTTTCAGCGTTGTTTTTTTGATCTACCGAAAGCTTATCTGCACCCACTTGAACCACCGGCGAGCCTTCACCTGTACCTGTTGGTTTTTGTACTTTGTCACTCTTGGCTGAGGCGGGTTTTTTACCAGAAACAAAGTCCTCTAAACTTTGAGCCTGCTTGAGCACTTCATCTTGATAAATTGCAGCCACAGCAACAACCGTAGCAATAATCGCAATGATAAGTATGCCTGCTACTTTTGTGCTTAATGAACTCTTCGCCTCAGTTGCTTCATCTGAGCCCTCTGGCCTGCGACCATTAGGGTTGGGGGAGAAATCCAATACAGGGTCATAAGAATTTTGGCTGTCTTGCGAGACTTCATGATTGGAGAGATTTCCCACTGGACTTGGGAACTTTCCACTTGCAATCGTTGCAGCAAATGTTGCAGAGAAGTCTGCTATTGCGTCTGCGCTAGCATTAGGACTTTCTTCAATAGTCTCAATACGGTTCGAATTCCTCTTACCTCTTGGTGCTGAGCTTGAATCCTGCGGATTCTCAGACTCTAAAATCCACTGAAGTAAGTTTTTACCGAAAACGGAAAGTTTGTCTTGGTAAGGGTCGTTTTGGTTGACTACCAAAACTAAATTTATATTACTGGTTGGAAATCCGTTGATCAACCTGGCCAACAGTTGTAATTCAAAATCTTGAATGGCGTTCGTGTCCGGAAAAATCATATAACGCTTGGCGGAGCGTTTTTGAGTTTTATCCAATGCCTCATCTACTGTGAGCTCAGATAGTATGTCATTGAATCGCTGTACGAGTTTCTCAGAATCGGCGGAATTCCACCACTCTACATTGGTTTCACCTATTTCAATAAGATGATCATAGATTTGACGACCATAGTTGGCCAAGGCAACTTCATCCTCACCAATAATGGCTAGATTTAAACTGCCTTCTCTCAAAGATTTGAGAAGTATCTCGAATCTAAGTTTGTCAGCAGGGCTTTGGTAAAAGTCGGTCATTTTTAAAATGTTAGTGATATATCTCTATTGTCGCAAGTTTTGAGGGTGAATTTCAATCCTTCTAGCCTTGGAATAAAAAGCCGTTTTCGTCATATTTCATACTATCCGGTATTCGGGGTGAGGGCTTAGGAAGTCGTCGTGAGGCTGCGTATGACTGATTCAAGCTGAAAACATAAGCAATGACCTGGGCAACAGCCTGATACAACGCCTCAGGAATGGACTGATCCAGGGGTGTCGTGAAATAAAGGGCCCTCGCCAACTCGGGAGCTTCAAAAATGTGAATTTTCTCCTCCAAAGCCAACTCTCTAATTCGCCTAGCCAATTCATCTGTCCCTTTTGCTACCAAAGTCGGGGCTCCGTCGGAGTTGGGATCATAAATCAAAGCAACTGCAAAATGCTGTGGATTGGTGATGACGACATCGGCGTCCTTTACTTTTGCCATCATCCGGTTGTTTGCCATTTGACGCTGTCTGCGCCGAATTTGTGCCTTGACCTCAGGACGTCCCTCCGCGTCTTTCATCTCATCCTTAACCTCTTGTTTACTCATTTTGAGGCGTTGATTGATTTGGTATCGCTGCAAAGGAACATCAATAAATGCAATAAAAAGCAGTCCAATACTCATTGAGAAACAAGCATCAATAATCAAGTTGCCCGCATGTTTAACGGCGACTCCTAAATCCAATTGATTGAGGTTTATAAGTTCATCTAAGTTGTTGGCTACGGACATATACAAAATTCCAGCAATCACTGTGAACTTTGCAATAGATTTACCCAGTTCAATCCAAGCCTTCATGCCAAACATTCTTGATAAGCCACTTAATAAATTGACCTTGCCAAAATTAGGCATGATTAATTTAAGAGAAAAAATAAAGCCACCACTAAGTCCTGTCGAGAGCACGGAGACAAAAAGTAGGAACGCCATGAAAGGCAAAATCAATAAATAGGCATCCAAAACAGATTGCCCAAAATGCGCTGGAAGCAACTCTGCTTTATCGTATATTTTTCTATCAAACTGAAGTTGCGAAGAAAAAAGCGATCCCATACGATGAAAAAGCCATTCACCTGAGAAGCTAAAAAAGAGGGTAGCCGAAAAGAGCAATACTGCGGAGGACAAATCATGAGACCTTGCAACCTGCCCTTCCTCCCTCGCCTTTTCAAGCCGCCGAGCCGTCGGTTCTTCGGTCTTTTCTGCTGCTGAACTGTCTGTTGCCATAATTTGTAATTAATTTTTGTACAGTCTTTTACTGATGCATCATGTCCCTGAGACTATTAAAACATTGCACCCACAACCAGTTTATTCGGCCAACCAAACCAGGCATAGCCATCCAAAGTATTGCATAACCAATTAATATCATAGCGGGTAGCCCGATCGAGAAAACATGCAAACTAGGTGCAGCTCGGTTAACAAAGCCAAGCCCAATGTTTATAAAAAGCAGCGTTAGCATAATTGGCAACGCAACAAGAAGGCCTGCCACAAACATCAAGCTACTCCAAGAGATCAACTTACCCAATAAATCTTGGGTCATCAGTGCTTTGCCTATCGGGAAGGTATGGAACGACTCCAATAATATGCCAAAAACAATCAGATGCCCGCCAGTGAACAAAAACACCAGAGTCCCCAGTAAAACCATGAATTCGGAGAGCACAGGGACATTTCCAAGGCTCGGATCGATCAGTGTTGCCATGGTCAGCCCCATTGAGTTGGCAATCGTTTGTCCAGCAATGGCAATCGCTGATGTCGTGATCTGCATAATCAAACCCATCATAAATCCGATGAAGAGCTGATTAAAAACTTCAAACAATCCTGCGGCAGTTGTGGGATCCATCTTTGGGATCTCAATTTGCATGGATAAAAAGAGGGTAAAAGTCATTGCCATCACGATTCGGATGGGCAAACTTAAGGAATTAACTGGGAAAACAGAAGTAAATGCTAGAAAAGCCGAGATCCTAAGCATTGGCCAAAGCAATGAATAAAACTTGTCCAAGATGTCCAGCATCAAAATGTTCATCTGTGCTCCAAACTCTTATCGTATTTATTACTAAAGTTAATTATCTTGATCACATAAAGAGTGTGGGTATACGTCCAAAAATAATTCGCGTGTAATCCACCATGGAATTGATCATCCATCCGCCAAATATCGACAATGTCAAACCCAAGCCCAAAAGTTTGGGAATAAAACTTAGGGTTTGTTCATTGATAGAGGTTGCAGCTTGAAATACCCCTATCAATAAACCAATCACTAGACCCACAATCAAAAGCGGACCAGAAATAAGCATGGTCATCCAAAGTGCTTGGCGACCCAAATCTACCACCATTGCTGTATCCATCTAAGGATCTCCTTAATTTACTGAGGTATCAAGTTACGGATTCACTTAAATATAAAACTTGAAGCAAGCGAGCCCATGATCAAGCTCCAGCCATCAACAAGCACAAAAAGCATGAGCTTAAATGGCATAGAGATGATCATGGGTGAGAGCATCATCATTCCCATCGACATCAAGACACTTGCGACCACCAAATCAATCACTACAAAGGGAATATAGATCATAAAGCCTATCATGAAGGCACTTTTTAACTCAGACGTTAGGAAAGCAGGCATTAAGGTCGTAAAAGGTATATCGTCTGGACTATTGAACTCTTTTTTTTGTGCGATTTGCATAAACATCGTGATGTCATCCTCACGCGTTTGTTTCATCATAAAGTTGCGGATAGGAGCCTCAGCCTTTCCCAGTGCTTGCTCAAACGGCATAGTTCCGTTCATATAGGGTGAGAGTGAGTTTTTATAAACCTCGTCAAATACTGGGGTCATGATAAAGAAAGTTAGGAACAATGCCAGTCCAACTAAAACGGTATTAGGGGGCGTTTGTCCTGTACCAAGGGCCTGCCTGAGAATCGACAAGACTATGATGACACGAACAAAGGAGGTCATCATAAGTAAGAGTGACGGTAGTACAGAGAGCACCGTCATCAAGGCTAAAAGCTGCAAGGTCAGTGTGTACTGTTGCCCAGCTTTGCCACTGGTTACATTCACCATGGGTAGACCCTGAGGTAAAGCAGCATCCGGCCAAACCGTAGCTATGCAAACAAACGACAACAAAAATAACTTCACCCAAAAATGAAGCGGTTTAAGTTTAAGTCGAGCCATTCACATCTCCCAAGGATTCTTTAAAGCTTTTATTACTGCCCACTTCTGTTGCAGATTTATTTGCTGGAGGTAGTGGGTAATTTTGTTGTGATTCGTTTAGATCAGAAATTGAGCCCTTCAACCCATTACCCTCAAAACGCCACGCATGTAGAGTTTGCATTTCATTTGGGGTAACTGATACGAGCACCTTGTAGTCATCAACTTTGACAAGCATGAGCTTGTGTTTGATACCCAGTTGAAGAGTATCCTCAATTTGAATTGGTCTATTTATTCGGTTGACGAGAAATCCACCTTTGCGCTTTGCTAGCCACCAAAGAACGGCAGCCATCAAAAGAAACACAAAAGTTACACTTAAAGCGAATTGAGCCCAGTCATGAATCGGCATATCTATCATTATCTCTCGCTAGGAGACAGAAATGGGATAAGATTTGACAAATTGTCATTCTAAGCAAGAAAATTCAAGGATTAGTCATCAAATAGTGATCCTTTGCTAAATTTTTTCTCAACAATTGCCCTAAGCCCAAATTGTCATAGTCATTTTTCCCAAAGAGTAAAGCGTTGAATGCACTTCCTTTTTTTCAAAATATCAAAAATGCATTAACTGCAGGTGGTACAGGTGGACTGACTTGGCATTTACATGCAAGCCTTTCCCAAAAAAAATGGCAGTTCACAAGAGATGAGATCCACAAAGAGTTGATGAAGGGTTTGAAAATCACAGCTCCCCAGAAAATTCAGTTATCTAAGCCTGAACAAAGTCAAGTTGAAACCATCAAAAGTAAAGAGCTTGTGCTCATCGGTGCTAGCGCAGGGTGGATGATGTCGACACCCTGGTTAGAGGAGTTTTCTCTTATCAATGCCTACGATATAGATCCCCTATCTAGTGTTTTATTCCATATAAATCACGGCAAAGCTCTGAAGAGAAAAGGCATTAAAGTCAAGTTTCACACGCTTGATGCAATTCACCACCTTGACCAAGTTCTCAGCTCTCATCCTAACGCTTATATTTGGTTTGATAATGTTTTAGGACAGCACAGAATTAGGCTAAGAAACGCAGATTTAGCCAATGCTCAACTCAAAATCATTCAGCTACGTTTAAAGGGCAGAGTTTGGGGAAGTGTGCACGACCTGTACTCAGGTCCGTCCACGCTCAAAGAGCATCTTGGGGTCCAAGAATATCCAAAATCCGTAAGTGTGGTGCGTCTAGACAACAACACAGAAAACCAAGCAAGGGTGTTATACAACTCACAGGAGATGGGGTTAGAGAAGGGCAGACAAACATTTCTTAAAGAACTAGGTGCCTCACGTGCAAACGGAGCATGGCTAGACCATGAAACATCCAACCTCTTTCCAGTCAAGACGCAATTGACCTGGACCGGTTGGGCGTTCAAACCAGGCTACTACCACTGTCTCGAGATGGGATGGGTTACGCCCACTTTAAAGTGAGCAAAACTTATTAGGTTTTAAGATTGTAGAGTGTTACGCCAAGTGCATCCATTTGCTTTTGCTCTAGACGTCTGGCCCAATTGCTTACTGCTTTAAGGTCTTGTTCAAGCAAGGCCTGCATTTTCATCTTTTTAAGCTCAGCCTTCATCAAACTTTCTTTGGCATTATTGACTTCAGCTACAGCATGCGCCACCTGAAAATCGGCTTGTTTTAATAAATTTTGCAACTGAATGATAAAGTGTCTGTAACTCGTAGTCTCGTTCATACAATGAAGACGGGACTGAATTTCATTAGATTTGACTTTGTACTCATTCATCATATCGATAATTTTATTTCGACTGAGCTCTACTTGTTCCAGTTTTTTCTTGGCGCCCACGAGTACTTCTCTAGCCTCTTCCACGCCCTCTTCGGCTTTCTTTGCAAGTACGGGCCAACACTCTCTGGGTTTCATGGGTTTCTTTTATAGTTAAAGATCTTCAACAAAAATTAACTTGTTCATAAATTGCTAATAAGAGCTCAGTAACCAGCCATCAAACTTCTGAGCTGATCTCTAGTGGCTTCGTAGTCCTGAGCTATATGCATATCTTGCTGCAAAAATCCAGCCATTGAATCATGCAGCCTAATTGCATCATCAACCTCTCTGTTGCTTCCTCTTTCATAAGCTCCAACGGAGATTAGATCTACGTTTTGTTGATACAAAGACCAAAGCCGCCTAAATTTATTAGATTGTTTTAAATCCTCGTCAGACAAAAGGGTTTGCATAATCCTAGAGATCGAGCCGTTCAATTCAATAGCCGGGTAATGAGCAGCGTCTGCTAGTTTTCTAGAAAGCATAACCTGACCGTCCAAAGATGCCCTAGCGATATCCACAATTGGATCTGAGGCGTCATCGCCTTCGGCCAAAACGGTATATATGGAGGTGATGGCGCCTTTGCCGTGTCTACCCACACCGCCTCTTTCAATTAAATTTGGGAGTAAAGCAAATACCGACGGTGGATAACCTTTAGCTGTAGGAGGCTCTCCGATCGCTAATCCAATTTCTCGTTGAGCGTGGGCAACACGTGTCAAACTATCACAAAGCATCAAAACACTCTTACCTTGATCTCTAAAATACTCAGCGATCACGTGCGTCATGTGAGTAGCTTTTAAGCGAAGCACGGGGGAGACGTTAGCTGGAGCTGCGACCACGACTGATTTAGCCAACCCTTCAGCGCCCAAAGACTCTTGAATAAAAGCCTGCACCTCTCGTCCACGCTCACCGATTAAGCCAATCACAACGACATCGGCTTTAGTGAAACGGGTGAGCATTCCCAAAAGTACACTCTTACCAACGCCTGAGCCAGCAACCAAACCAATACGCTGGCCAACGCCCATCGTTAGCACACCGTTAATGGCTTTCACACCGACATCTAAGATCTGGTGAATGGGCCCTCTCTCCATTGGGTTTAAAGGATTACCCATTAAACTAACCCGGTCAATACAGGGAGGCGCAGGTTTTCCATCAAGGGGTTGGCCACGACCGTCAATCACACGCCCTAATAATTGTGGACCAAGACTCACCTCGGGTGTTTCGCTGATTACTCGTACCGTATCGCCTGGCCCAACTCCTGTTGGCTCGGTGAACGGCATTAAAAAGAGTACCTTGTCGTTAAATCCAACCACTTCAGCTTCAATTCTATGTCCACTTCGACCAATCACTTCACAACATGCGCCTAGGGGGGCCATCAAACCGCGAGTTTCGAGTGTGAGCCCGACCAAACGGGCAAGTGTTCCGCTGCGCTGCGGCTTAGGGGCTTGGACCAGAGCAACGCTGTCGGCCACTTCATCTGCAAAATTGAGTTTCATTATTAAGTCTGAATCATTGATTTGATGACGCTTGCAACACGGTCTTTTTGTTGTTCAACAACAAACCTTGCAATCATTAATTTGTCATCAAAGCTGTTTGCGTTGCTGAGCAGTTCTGTTGGAATGGAGGGTTTAGACTTCTTCTTTTGATCCTTCATGCGTTGTTTCATTGCGTCTAATCCGTCTTCCTCTTCCTCGACATCTTGGCCGGCTGCCAAAGCTTCAGCTTCTAACTTCTCGGCTGCTAGTTTCTTATCTCTAATTGAAAACTCTCTATACTGCCTGACAAAAGGATTTTGCTTAATCGGTAAAGGCTCTAGTTCGGAAGTCAATATTTGCACAGGCTCCTCGACAGGCTCACGCATGTCTTCCAAAGAAAGTGTTGTCGGAGGTGGTGCATTTAAGACTAAATCAAATTGATTTTTAAATGCTGCCATGACTGCAAATTGAGCAGCCTGCTCGATTCCAATTCTGTCAGTCTCGCGCCTGAACATACCCATCAACATGGGACGCACTACGAACAAAATAAAACCTATACACATGAGGGTTCTAAGACCCACGTTGACCATATCAAGCATCTTTTGGCTCCTCTTTTTCTGCTGTAGCAGTTGGGGACTGTGCAAGGGCGCTATGTTTTAAATGTTCAATTTCCTTAACATCGCCAGGTCTAGCATTCGAGTCAGCTTCAGACTCAGCATTAGATTGAGCATTCAATAGGTCCTCGCTCAAACCGTTTTGCGCAAGCGTAGACAAGTCCTCAAGTGCAACAGAGTTATCAATTGGATTATCGGTTGAGTTATAAGGTTGGTTATCGGGTTGATTATCGGGTTGGTTATTCAGTTGTTTATCTTCATCATTGTTGGCCTGCGCACTTAATTGCTGTTCTCGGCTTTCTTTCAGACTCTCTTGAACTGAAGTTGTTTTCGTCAAGTCTACAGATTCAGTGTCATTGTGATCCCCTCCTGACTCATTGATGTAAGCACTGGTTATTTGCTTTTTCATCAAATGAGACTCATCTCTCCATTTTTGCGGTTGCCCTAACAAGCGCCCAGCAATGGTTTCAAGTCTGTTATGAATCAAGTCTTCAATTTGAGTATCATTTACAAGCACTCTTACGCTACCTACTTGCATGTTTTGAGCAGCGCTTATCATCAACCCCTTTGGGGGCTCCTTCAACGCAGACTCAAGTGTTGCTTTATCCAACTGATTAAGCTCAACTTTAACAACCGGGTTATCTCTCAGACCCAGCTCATCCACACAGCGATGAATGAGTCTTTCAATTGTTTTTTCAGAAATACTTAACTCACCTAAAACAAGTTGCTCAGCAATATGAACCGATAAGCGTTTTAAAGGTTCAAAGAAAGCTTGTGAGTCCTCGGTCAGATCAGTCAATTGATTACAAAGCTCGGTCAATAATTTAACTCGTGGCTGCATCTCAAGCTCTAATTGCTCTTTCTTTTTCTCCAACTCACCCAGTAATGAATCATCAAATGATTGAATTTTTTCTTTCAAACTTTGAATTTCGTGCTCAAACTCTTTTCTCTCTTGCTCGCGCAGATCTTCAACGTTCTGTAGTTTCTCTACATACTCAGCCTCTTTGGTAGCCAAATCTTTTAATGCCATTTCGGCTTTTAAGGATTCTTGAACAGCGGCCTTTTCTCGAGCTTCTTCACCGCCTTTCTCAAACCCCTCCTCAAAGGCTTTAGCGATTGCCTCATCCATTTCACTTTGGCTTACCTTTTGTGCACCCAAATTAGCACTGTGCTCCGCATCCTCCTCAGATCCCTTAATTGCAGATGAATGATCAGGATCACTTAACTGAGCATCCTTAGACCTATCTTCTAGACTTTTGTTGTCCTCGCCAGAGTAAGCTTCTTCATCCGAGGAATATAAAGAGTCAGAGTCTCGTGTATCTGGGTCTAATTTGGCTTGATTTTCGCTCTTGTCTGTATCCACCGCCTCAAAGTCTTGATCGGCTCTTGCAACGAGACGTTCTAAATTTTTATCATCAATGTCACTTTTGTCTTCTTTTGCTAATTTGTCTGGTGAATTTTTAGGCTCATTGGGCTCTTTAGCAGTGCCACTTAAACTGAGCTCGTAATCATCACTAAACCCAAGTTTCTTCAGCAGTGCGCGTCTTGATTCACCGTATGTCGGAATAAAGGGTTGATCAATGTTGGACTTGGCTTGTGGATTTCTGAGCTTTTCCCTTGCTAGCAATTCAGATTTATTTAAATCTTTTACTTTGTACTTGGGTTTTTCCATCTCAAGCGTTAATGCCCGAGCCACCCTTTTGTCTTTCCCTTGGTATGAAGCGTCAACTTGAGTTTCCCCAAGTTGTCTTAGCGTGTCAAGATCATCGAGCATGAACTCGCCGTCATCATCTACAATTTCTGCGCTCTCTGGTATTGACAATTGATTAAAGCCAACACTTGCAAAATCCACTTTGGGAACTTGAGTCCAGTCCGTCTCCCCGTAGCGACGCTCAGCGCTTGCACTTTTAAAAAGCCCCTCCTCGGCCCAGTCTCTGTCTCCTTGCACAAAGGGCTGGGCTTTATAGTCAGCGGGCCGATGGGGTGATAAGTTAGACAAAGTCAGCTCCACCTAACATCAACTCACCTGCATCAGAGAGTTTTCTAGCCATACGCATGATCTTCTTCTGCGCCTCTTCAACGTCAGCCATACGCACTGGACCTTTGGCCTCCATATCGTCTCTAAACATTCCCCTTGCTCGCTCAGACATATTGTCAAAGAATCTGTCTTTGACCACATCACTGGCACCTTTCATAGCGATCATCAACATATCAGGCTCAACAGCGCGCATGAGCACCTGAATACCTTTGTTGTCAACTGTCGCTAAGTTCTCGAATGTGAACATCAAATCTTGGATCTTTTGCATCAATACGGGATCCAACTCCTCTAAGCCGTTCATGATCGCAGCCTCCACCTCTGTTTTGGTGAAATTCATAATTCCAGCGGCTGCAGTCAGACCACCAAAACTAGATGAAGCATTGGACGCACTCTTTGAGAACTGTTGCTTCATAATGGCCTCGAGTTCTTGCATAGCTGCTGGCTGCACCGTATCCAGTGATGCAATGCGCTGAACCACTTCGGGTCTCACATCGGTTGGCAAATAAATCATCACATCCGCTGCGGTTGAGTTTTCTAGCAAGGACAGAATAATTGCAATCACCTGTGGATGCTCACCCTTGATCATCTCAGCAATTGAGCGCGGATCCATCCAGCTCAATATATCAAGTCCTTTAGTACCTTGTCCAGGCATGATTCTGTTTAAAACTGAGTTCGCTTTGTCGTCTCCTAACGCCAATCGCATCACTTTCTCTACGTAGTCGTTGTTGCCAAGACTTAAGCTGGTTTGTTTTTTGAGCATTTCCACAAACTCATCAAGCACCACATTCACAGCGTTTTGCGACAAAGAAGCGGCTTGCACCATTGCCCCCCCAAGTGCCTGCACTTCTTTGGGACTCAAGTACTTAACAATTTCAGCAGCTTGCTCCTCCCCCAAGAGCAGCATCAAAACAGCCGCCCTTTGGGTTGAGGTCATCGCTGCCATTTCAGCCTTTAGCTCAGGCGTCCATTCTGCTGTGTTCGCTAATTCTGTCGTCGCCATTTTTGTGTTTCCTGTGAAGAGCTAGTACTCAGTACTTAAAATTTTAATTACTCTAAAGTATCAATTATTGATTATTGTTGAATCATGTTCTTCAAAACCCCGGCAACTCGCGTTGAATTATCAGAAACGATCATCCTAATAAGAGCAACTTTGTCATCGTAGGTATTTGCCGTATCAAGCAAGTCTGCAGGAATAGCTTGTTTCTTAGGCTTCATGTTTGCCATTTTCGCCTTCAAGTCGTCCATCGTCTCACCCTCTTCCATCTGAATTTGATCTGGGTTTTCTGCGCGAGCTGCCTCTTTGGCTGCCTGTCGCTCACGTTCTTCTTGAGCTTCCTTAGCTAGGAACATCTCAGCCTCTATTTTGGCTCTTTCCTCTGCTGCTCGTCGGGCCTCCTCGGCTAACTTGGCTTCAGCTATAGCAGACTCTCTGGCGGCCCTGTCTGCGATTGCTTTGGCTGAGGCGTCAGCCTCTGCTTGCGCAATCCTCTCAGCTCGCATCTTCTCAGCTACACTGGCCTCGGCCGTTGCCGCAGCAAGCGCCGCCTTTGCAAGCTCTGCTGGATCAATCTCTGGCTTGGTCATGCGTTTAACTACAGGTCGGACAACGAGTAACAGGAAAAGAGCAAATAAAACTGCAATCCCTGCACTATTTGCAATTGATGCTACACCCTCATCTTTATACCAAGGTACTGCATCTGGATCAATGGGTGGCTCAAAGTGTGTTGACACCACAGTCACCACGTCGCCTCTATCGTTGTTAAAACCAACAGCACCTCTAACCAATTGGTTTAAACGGTCTAGTTCCTCTTGAGTATAAGGAATTGTTGTTTGTGGGGGCATACCATCGGCTGGCTTTTCAACCTTCATGCCGCTTGGGATTGGTCTTTCGTTGATCAAGACACCAACACCCATGCGCTGAATGGTGCCCATTTGATTGGTTGTGTGTCTAACGGCACGGTCCAATTCGTAGTTCTTTGTGCTTCGGGCTGTGACTTGTACGCCCTTCTCACTCAGTCCTTTGCTGATATCTGCAGTTGTGTTTGGAGTAGCAGAAGGATTTTGGGGAGGATTGGGAGGCGTATTGCTGAGAGAACCCGGTATACCAATAGCGTCTTTAAATGTATTTCTGTCCTCTACGAAGAGTTCAGATCTGGTTTTAGGACCCTTATCTCTTTCGTCAAAGTCCTCGGTGGTCGTTTCTTGTTGTGTGAAATCTAAATTGATAGATACTTGCGCGCTGACGTTAGCTTCTCCAACTATGGGCGCCAAGAGTTGAATCAAACGGGTTCTATACAAATCCTCCATCTGCTGCTTTTGTTGGAGTTGAGCAGCAGTCATTCCAAGTGGTGCCTCAAGCAGCATGTCGTTCATGAGTGAGCCGTAATTGTCAACCACTGAAACATTTTCAGGAGCCAAGTAGGGCACACTTGCTGAGACCAATTGGATAATGGCTTGGACATTGGCTGCTGAAACGATTTTGCCCGGTGCTCTGGTTATAACTACAGAGGCTTTGGTCGGCACTCGGTCGCGCACAAAAACAGTCTGCTTAGGAGCCGCTAAATGCACGCGAGCATTTTTAATGCCCGCAATTTGTGAAATACTTTTTGCGAGCTCTTGTTCCATTGCGTTGTTGTAACGCACTTGCTCCATGAATTGGCTGGTTGTCATGGCGGGCATGTCTTTTAAGCCCTCCATACCTTGCATGTCTGAATGTGGAAGGCCTTTAGAGGCGATCAACATTTTGGCTTCTTGGTACCTAGTTGTAGGGACCATAATTTGTCCCGAGTTTTCGTCAATTTCGGGTTTAAAGTCAGCAGTTTTCAACGCTTCAAGTGCAATTTGTTTGTCCGCTTCAGGGAGCATTAAATTGAGTGCCTTGTAGCTGGGAGACTTCATGGACATGGAGGCCAAACCAAAGGCTGCAACCACGAGCATGATGACGACCAGGGGGAGCATCTTCTTGACGCTTGGTTGGCGGATGACGTCTTTGAGCATACCCATTGGATCGCCCATGACTTGGGAGGCAAAAGGTTTTGCTACAGCTCCCTTGGCAGTTGTGCCAGAGTCGTTGCCCTCAGCAAAGTCTAACTCCGACCCAGTAGTGGGTGAAACACTCAAAGAATTGTTTAATGTTGCGCTTGCGGTTGCCATAATTTTCTTTCAGTCTTGAGCCTTAGACCGGCATGTTCATGATATCTTCGTAAGCCTTGAGTACTTTGTTGCGAACCTGAAGGGTCGCCTCAAAGGACAAGGACGCTTTTTGCATTCCAAGTACCACGTCAGTTAGAGGAATGTCCTCACCTCTTTGGTAAGCGTCTTGCATTTTGTCTGCGTTCACATTGACGTCATTTACTTTGTTAAGCAAATTACGAACCGACTCTGTGAAGTTGGGTTGCTCTGTGGTCGGCGCTTGTATTGTTTTAGCTTGAAGAGCTGCAGGCCCTACGCTTGTACCAATTTGCTGCGCTGAGTTACCAGCACTCGTTGAGCCCGCGGCTTGTGATTGATATGAGCGAATAGTCTCCATCATGGACTGGATACTACTGGCTGATGTGGGATCAATCATTTTGATGCGACTCCGTGTTTGGTTTAAGTTTAGTTAAGCTTTGTCTGTTTGTTCGAATGCGTCTTATTCGCTCACAGACATGGCCATGCCTCTGTCTCTGAGTTGAGCTAATTTATATCGAAGTGTTCTTGGACTAATACCTAATTTCTTGGCCGCCTCAATCCTGTTCTCACTGGTGCGGATAGCGGACATGATGACAAGGTGCTCACTTGCTTTTACAGCGGAGCTCAAATCAACAGGAAGATTTCCTTGCGTTTGTCCGTTCACTGCGTCATCGCTTAGGTTGTTATTACCCGGTAAGTAAGCACCTCTAGGTATAGGAAGATAAGCGGCTCCTTCATTTGAGATCACATTTCTAGCCAATGCTGAGGTTATATCTGCAACGGGTGAATTCAAAGAATGACTTTGCATAGAGCCAAATACACTTGCAGCGGATTGTTCATACTGAGCTTGTTCGTTTGAGCCCTGACCCGTGTTACCCGTATTGCCCGTATTGCCCGTATTTCCCATGCCTCCCATTCCCCCCATGGTGCCGAATGTGTTTGTACCTGAAACACCTTCATCAAACATCAAGTGATCTGAAGTGATGAGCTCAGTTGGACAAAGAACTACGGCTCTTTGAATCACGTTTTCCAGCTCGCGTACGTTTCCAGGCCATCTGTAGCTGTTGAGTAAATGCTGCGCCTCTTCTGAAACAGAATAACTTAAGCCGGGAATACCGTGACGGATGAGAGACTGCATGACCAGTGGCATGATGTCTCCAACTCTCTCACGCAGCGGTTGTATAGAGAGTCTAAAGGTGCTGATTCGGAAATACAAATCTTCTCTGAACTCTCGGTTTTCAATTGCTGCACGTAAATCTTTATTTGTCGCAGCTACTATTCTTACGTTCAAATCAATTGCTGACTCTCCGCCCAGACGGTTGAGTTTGCGCTCTTGAAGGACGCGAAGCAATTTGGCTTGTAAATGAATAGGCATTTCACCAATTTCATCCAAAAACACAGTACCACCAAACGCTTGCTCAAAAAGTCCTTTGTGATCTTTCAGCGCTCCTGTAAATGCGCCCTTTTCATGCCCAAAGAGCATGTCCTCAATCAAATGCTCTGGCAGAGCAGCACAATTGAGAGCAACAAAAGGTCCTTTTGCACGTGGAGAAGTTTCGTGCAATACCCTTGCCAAAACCTCCTTACCAGCACCTGTTGGCCCCACCAACAATACAGTGACATCTGTTTGGGCAACTTTTTGTGCCAATGCGAGCAAGTGCTGACTCACTGGATCAACAAATACGTAGCTTGCGGGTTTAACTGTGTTGGCACCTAAATGAGGGACAACAGCCTGCGTTGGATGAGCAGCAATTTCCCTGATACTGCTGACCGCATCCATCCAAATTTGTGGGCTAAGCTCTTCTGAGGAGAGAACGTGCAGTGCACCTAAATGCATAGCAGCAACTGCGATCTCAATTTTGCGACGCTCAACACGGCATACCACCGGAACCTTAATTCCCAGCAGTCCCATCAGCGCTTGCACCTCTTTTAAGAGCTCAACATTCTCACTTAAACGAATCACCAACAAGTGGGTCTTCTTCAAGGCCACGTTGAGTTCATCTAAAGTGTTAACTGTTCTGAGTTGTATGCCTACCTGTCCTAAATGAGCACGCTCGGTGTCGCTTAAAGGACTAATAGGATCTAGCCATACTGCATCAATTGGGTTTTCTTTCGAATCAATCACTTTTATTCAGCCTGTTACAATGGTATAGCTTTAAAGCAATACGTGTGCCAGGATAAATATTAACTATATAGAATGATTTTTATACCATTAATTTAATTAATAAGTATTAAATTAATGACTTAAAGTCGTAAACTCGACAGACTCTTTAAGCGCTCCAAACGTTCTTTGTCGAGGTTGTGACGGTTTGAGTCTTAATAGATGGGACAGAGTTAGCCGATCCAACCTGAATTTTGATCGCACCACCCGCGCCCCTTTGATTTGGAGCAGTGTTTAGCTCGGCACTTAGTTTGGCTATAAATCCCCTGCACACCTGCCCATCAGCGCGCAGCACTTCAAGGGATGGTAACAACTTACTCTTGAATCCCATTAGGCTACACAAGTAAGGAGTAGCTCGCTCCCAACTGATCGCAAAATGTCTGCATTGCCAACAGTTTGGCGATGAGGCTTGCTCCCCATTAACTTGGTTATGAGCTCCGTTGCTTAGATTCATGGCAATGTGTTTAATGAGAAGACACTTGGTTAATAAAGTAGATGATGACTTAAGTTTAACCTTGCAGTAATTTCAAAACTGTTTGCTGACTGGTATTGGCCTGAGCCAATACAGCGGTTGCAGCTTGTTGCATGATCTGCGTTCTTGACAAGTTGGTACTTGCCTGAGCGTAGTTCGTATCTTGAATTGCACTTTGAGATGCAGATAAGTTAACAGACATGCTTTGTAAGTTATTTGTGACATAACTTAACCTGTTCATCACAGCACCCATCACTGAGACAGTTGCGCTGATATTATCAATCGCAGTTCCAAGTCTTGTAATCATCGCCTCAGCAGCTGTTTGTGAGCTAATGTAACTAGGTTGTGACTGAGCGGATGGAATCCCACCAAGGCTTACTGGAAATGGAGTACCTGCTGCAGGTGGTGTTTGGTTAACGTCCCAAGTGATGTCACCTGTAATTGAGCCGTTAGCTCCGAAATCAGGCAAATCAATACTCACCGTTTGGTTGGCATCAGGTCCAATTTGGAACTGAAGTTGTCCAACCAGTGGAGGAGAAAGCATTGTTGCTGCGTCTTTAGCGACTCCACCAAAAGTACCTGCTGTAAAACCTAAAGCTGTAAAGTTGGAGCTTGGTGTGTAACCATTTTGTCCTGGCTCAATTTCAATAGGTTTATCAGATCTTAAGCTTACAGTGCCGTAAACCGTTGAGGCGTTGTTGCCCCCGTTGGGGTCAGCAACCAACTGAGCTGGCGTCACACCCGTTACTCCAGGTGCATTGTCATTGTTAGGATTGCTTGCAAGACCAAAGTCTGCAGCAGTCACTGGATTGCCACCCTGAGTTGTCTCATACCATACAGATAGATTACGCCCATCAACCGTGGTCAGTTGAACGCCTTGACCGTGAATATCTACAGATGCAATAACACCTGTTTGCCCAGTCACCTTATTTAAAGTGTCAACAACAGTTTGGATACGCTCACTTGGAGACTGAGCCGTTCCTAAATTCATAGCAACATCAACACCGTTGACGTTGAGTGAAACAGGACCTACGCTTGCACCGCTTGTGAATTGACCTGCAACTGTTGCAGGATTTGCAACTGCACTCACCCCAGTTAAGCTAGTAGCGCTGTTGATTGCATTAGCTGTTGCAATTGCACTGGCTTGTTTGGTGTTTGTATTGGTCTCAAATGCTACCTGTGCGTCTTGAGCAGAAGTATCATCTGCAGCCGTTGCGCCAGGAATAGCCACGCCGTTGATTACCAAGTCGCCCCCGTTTAAAACGGTAGGTGTTTGACCTGGAGCTACGACTGACTGTCCGCTGTTTAAAATCTGAGCCTGTTGTCCAGGTTGGATTTGAGTATATTTTTGCGTCGTTACGCTGGATTGATTGTCTTTGTAAGTTCCAGGAGTCAACCCAGAATCACTCAAATTACCGCCTGCAGTCGTTTCAATGACAATCGGTTGATTGACTTTCGACTCCAGTGAGTAAGTTCCAGCTTGTACACCTTCATTAAGACCCGTACGTGCAGAGAAATCTTGGGGCGTAGTTCCATCACTGGTTGGCGTGAATTGAGCTTCAATGTTCCTACCGTCAGACGCAACCAAACTCACACCCAGTGAATTGTTACCGCTGTCTACCGCAGTTACGCCTGTTAAATTGGATATCGCATTGACAGCAGCTAAAACTGCAGCCCGAGACTCTCTTGGATTGTTTAGAACGGTTGTAATCTGAGGTGTCGTAATTCCGTTAATGGTGACATATCCACTGACTACAGCAGAACCTGACATGGGTGCACCAGGCATTTGATTTGAATTGACAATTGCTGTTACGCCTGTTTTTGCAGTAATTGCATTGATTGCAGCTGCCTTGGCGATCGCACTTCCAGCGGCATTGGTAGGGGGAGAAATTGTGTCTGAAGTCGCTAATGAAGCGCCGACCGCAATACCATTAATTTTCAAATCCCCGGCGTTTAATGTCGGAATACTTCCCTGAATCAGAGCACTAATTTTAACTGGCGTGTTGGCCGTGATCTGATTGGGTGGCAATGTGGTTAAATCAGCCTCGTAAGGAGGTGTTCCAGTCTGAAGCACGTTGTAGGTAAGTTGACCCGAAATAGCTTGAGCGTTGTAGCCGTCAGTTGGATTAAAGGTTACTGTACCTGTAGATGCACTGAAGCTGCCTGCAGTTAAAGTAACCACTTTTCCAGCAGTTGTTGTAAACGTTGCAGTTACTCCAGCTGGAGTTGAATTAGATGGGTCAAGCGTCACAGAGAGTGATCCACTGGTTACCCATGTACCTGGTGTTGCAAAGGACTGTTGCCCAGTCAATGTTTGACCAGAATTGTAGTTTGCAACGTTATTTGGTGTGTCGGTAGCAACTGCTGTTGCAGCCCCGAAATTAGTTTGAGAAGTCGTGCTAATTACGGTTAAAGGTAGATGTCCAGGTGATGTTGCAGACACCATGTTAAAGCCGCCAGCCAAATTGGTGGCTGGAACCGTTGGGTCCATGGCAACAATCGTAACTGCACCAGGTGTAGGACTTCCGACACCTCCATTAGCAACTGCCAAATACTGCTTCTTAAAGTTAACATCAGCATTCATTTGCTGAGCTAAATCTGCAGCAACAGTTGTTGGTGTTGTGTTGCTCGTTGCATTAACTGTAGAAACATAAGGGACGTTACCCCAATTCACAGTGAATTGATTACCTGCAGTTAAACCGCCTGGTACTGTATAAACAATGTTCGAGGGTGTTGAACCTGAATTAAGTGTTAATCCTGGTGGTAAAGGTGTACCCGCCTGATTTGCAGTGATAGTTAAATCACCAGTTCCAGCATCAAACGCTGCCGTATATTGATTTGGAACCCCATTGGCTCCTGCGTTGATGGCGGTCACCAAAGCATTTTGTGTTTGAGTAATGCTTGTTCCTAGTGGAACAGAGAATGTGTTTGTACCATCAGAAAAAGATGCGTATTGCTGTGCAGTAGGATCAGTAGTTGCTGGTGATTGAACCAGCCCAGTCATACTGAAAGTATTTTTCTGTGCAATATTTGTCTGTGAAACAGCAATTGACGGATTTGGAGAAATAAAGAGGTTCGCCGTGTTCGTAACAGCACCATTTGAGATGGACTGCTGGGGAGCAGAAACCGTCTTATAAACTGGCAGTGGGCTGAGTTGCTTACCCGCTGTACCGTTCAGAACTGGAAATCCGTTCCACTGTGTATTGTTAGAGATGGCGACAATTTGTTGCTTGAGTTGTTGAAACTCAAGATCCAAGTCTTTCCTCTGCGCGTCGTTGTAGGTACCGTTGGCAGATTCAGTCGCAAGTTGCTGCATACGCTGCAACATGGTTGTGATCTGGTTAGCGGCCCCCTCGGCTGTTTGAATTAAATTGACAGCGTCACCTGCATTTTGGATAGACTGCGAGATCCCGCTAATTTGCGTTTTCATGCGATTGACAATTGCCAATCCTGCAGCATTATCACCCGCTGAATTAATCTTCATTCCAGTCGATAGTTGCTCCATCGATGTGGATTGAGATTTAGCTGTAGTTTGCAAAGCTAATTGCGAATACAGTGCGTTGACGTTTGTGTTGATTACTGTCATTTTTTCAACTCCTAGCCTTCAGGCCAATCAAATATTGCCACATATCAAGCAATTCGTATGCCAACTTTTTCCATCGGTTTTGAATGCTTAAAATCATTTCTTAAATGCCTAAATCTGCTTTAAATTAGATGTATGTGGCAAAAATATGTCATGTGTGAGGCAAGGGGTTACCCATTGCCACCCATATGTCAATTAATGAGCCACATCAGAAGAATGGATCGCATCACTAAAACCTTCTAGTGATAAGCTCTCCGCCGTTAAATCAGTATGTTCTGGATAAGCCTTGAGGCCTCTGCGAACAACTTCCAATGCACGCGCTGGATCCAGGTTGCATCTCAATGCCCTTACTAACATGACGTAAGTAAAGGGTTGTGTTAACTCACCCTGGAGTGTCATTAAGTCCTCTAGGTAATCCACACCGAGACGCCAATCTTGACGCATGATTGCAAGCAATCCATTGATTGCGAGCATGTCCTCATTGTTGGGGTACAGACTGATACCTGCATCTCCAAGAGCGTAGGCCAAGTCATTGTTATCGTGAGCAACCAGTTGTTGAATGGCTTCACGAATTTCTGTAGGTGTGTAATGGGAAACTTCCCCATCAGACAACATACGTCCCAGATTCGCTTGGGAAATTAATTGATTGACTAAACTCATTGCTTGCTCCTAGTTTGAACAAATTCACCGAAATTGGTTAAAGGGTGTTCGTTAAAAGCAATTTGAGTGCC